>CAMWQV010000169.1 GCA_947176425.1 uncultured Clostridia bacterium | reverse complement strand
TACGATCGTCGGCAGCGTCAGATGTGTAAACGCGATATCCGCTACACCCTCCACCGCTTCCGTGACCTGCGGAAAATGGGCGGCAGCTGTATCGGGGAGCCTGCGGACTGGAATGCCGCGAAACAGGCCGAGCTGCGGGATACCCTGCCCAACGCGATTGATTTTTAGCGGCGGCGTGTTTCCGAGACAGAGGTAAAATCAGGGCGTCAGTGCGCGTTCCGCGCACATTCTTGTCAGAAACGCGGATAAAAAACATCTGTGCGGGAAGCGATTTGTTTGATTTTGATAAAAATATTCTCCGCATAAAAATTGACTATTCGGAAATAATCTGATAGAATAGATACGATACCATCAAAGAAAAGAGGTACACTCATGAAAAAACATCTGCTGACAGTCCTGCTGGTATTGCTTCTGTGCGTACAGCTCACCCTGCCTGCCGGTGCTGCTTTCAGAAGCTACGAAGACATTCAGGACGATCACTGGACAACAACCAGCGTAGAGCGTGCGATTGATCTTGGCTTATTTCAGGGCGTGACCGGCGCGGAATTCGGCTGGGGCCGCCCCATGAGCCGCGCCGCATTTACCGCCGCATTGGTACGGCTTTTCGACTGGGAGGAGATCGAACCGGAACGCGCTTCTTTTACCGACGTCTCCCCTGACCGCTGGTTTTACTCCGCTGTGGAGACCGCTGCCGCCCACGGCGCGCTGTCAGCCGGGTCTCCGGAGTTCCGCCCGACGGACGGCATTACCAGAGAAGAAACGGCGGCGATGATGGTCCGTGCGCTGGGCTATTCGTCTCTGGCCGGTCACGCCGCCGAGAGCGGTTCGCCGTTTGAGGACGTGAACACCAATAAGGGATTTATTACGGCAGTTTATGATATGGGTCTGATGAACGGGATCGGCGACGGCTTCTTTGATCCGGAGGGGACCGTCACAAGGGAAATGGCGGCGGCGGTGCTGATGCGTCTCTATGACTGCCTGAACGCACAGCCCATTGAGCTGAACAGCTCCAGCGCCTACCGCGAGATTGCGATTGACACGCCTCTGGCCGATACCAACGGAATTTTCCCGATGACACCGCTGGAACCCCTGACAGAGCTGTACGACGCGCTGCGTGATATGAAGAATAACGGTGCGGACATGGACCGGGCGGTACTGAGTCTCAACGGCGGCGGGATCCGCACGCTGACCTCTTACGGCGTCGTCCTCTCCAGTGAGACGCTGTCGGATAAGGAAGTCAAGGCGGTTCTGTCCCGTCCGGATGTGAACACATATTATTCTGAACGCTATGAAAGCGCGTACTGCATCTATCAGCCGAACGCGTATCAAACGGCGACCGTCTGGTATCAAAGCGACGAGAGCCTTGCGGCAAAATTACAGCTGGCAGGCTTGTTCGGCGTAACGCACTATGTACTGCGCTGACCCATAAAGCAGTAAAAAATCACGCTTTGCAGTTTCCATACTCTGCAAAGCGTGATTTTTAATCCATTTTCAGCAGATCCAGGTGGTAGATACTGTTCATAGTCTCTACAATAACCCGGCCTGATTCTTTATCTTTCTGCCAGTTCTGGACCAGGCTGGTTCGGATAAAACGGTCACAGGGATCGCCCCGCCGGTCATAACGGCAGTGCATCAGGACACAGCCGTCCTCCATCTTCGTGTCGCCAATGCAGCCGAGATGCTCTTTATCCTCCGGATTGGTCTTTGACACGCCCTGTTTATCGGTGATCTTCACAATCTGGTACACGCCTGTCACCCCCATTCCTGCTTATTATAGCGCGGCGCGGCAATTTGTCAATCCGTCTCTGCGTCAGCCGTCTCTGCTGCGGCCTCTGGCTCCGCGTCTTCTATAACCGGCGCTGCTTCCTCTGCACTGCCGCTGTCCGGTACGGCTTCCGGAAGTGTTTCTTCTTCCGGTTCAGCCTCCGGAGACGCGTTTTCTTCCGGCTCTGTTTCTGGTTCTTCTACAGGATTTTCGTCTGCTTCAGCCAGTGTTTCAACTGGTTCGGCCTGGATGCCGGCTTCAGAGGTTTCAACAGGCGGTTCTTCCGGTTCCTGAACAACAGGTTCCTCAACGGGAAGTTCTTCCGGTTCTGGGACCGTTTCCTCCTGTACAGGCGGTTGAGGCGCGGTCTCCTGCTGTTTCTTCTGCGGAACAGCAGCGTATCGCAGGGGACTATAAACCGCCGGTTCCGCGGCCCGTTCGGGATAGAGCGACGGATCAAACGTGAAATAATCGCGGCCTGCCAAGCGGGTATAGGCGGCGGCTTCCTCATCCGTGAACATAAAAAATGACGATCCATATGGCATCTGGATCACATGGGGACTGGCGTCGAAATGATACCAGCCGTCCCCGCAGTTCACCAGATTCCAAAAGTGGGAGGAGGAACCTTCCGAGCGGGTTACTTCCAGATTATCAATATCCAAAGCGGTCAGCAGCGCACGAGAGAGAGCATAGTAGGTATAACAGTCGCCCTTTCCGGTACGCAGCCCCTCATACGCGCCCTCCTGCCAGCTGTTTTTTGTGGAATCACCGATATAACGGACGCGCTTGTTGGTAAACCGGTACACCGCGTAAGCCTGTTCCGGCTTGGTCATATCATCGGTGATGATCGTTTCCAGAACCTCAGCTATCATCTCGTCCAGAGCTTCCTGCCCGGCAAACCCGCCGGTTTCCTCCGGTTCCTGTTTCGATTCCTCCAGCTCCAGCAGTTCTTCCAGGATACCGCTTTTCGGCGCGTTGATCCGCAGCGCTTTTCCCGAATGGGATTCCGCCGGAAGAGGAACTGCCGGTACGCTGCTGCTGATTTCCGGAACGGCGTCCGGGCTTGCCTGCGCAGAGGGGAGCGGCAGCTGGGACACGGCAGCACAGCCAATCAGGATCACCGCAGCCGCGGCGGCAGCTTTTGCGTTCTTACAGTTTTTCATGATATCCGGCAGTTTGTTAATAGAAAACACGATGTATAAACCCACCTATCCCAAAAAAATTCTTTTGTGTTCCGCGGTTTTGATATCTACGGTATCATAAAACCGCCGGAAATTCAAGCGTTTTATCCCATGGACAGGCAAGACTGTAAGAATATACAAATTATTTTTGATATTTTTGATGGGTTTTACACAAAATAAAGGCCGAACAAAAGTTGCCGGAGCCTCTTGCAAGCTCGAACAAAAGTTGCTATAATAGGAGGGACAAACCGTATCAAAACGATATCAAGGAAGGTGAAGCAAGAATGATCGCGATTGTTTGCATCGACGGCAGCGGCGGGATGCTGTTTAACCGCCGCCGTCAAAGCCAGGACCGTCTGCTGCGGGAGGACCTGCTGCGGGAAGCGGAGGGCCGGACTCTGTGGATGAACGCCTATTCCGCAAAACAGTTCAAAACCCTGCCGGAGACCGTGCGCACAGCGGAGGATTTTCTGGACCAGGCCGGAAACGGAGATTTGTGCTTTGTGGAGGACCGGGACCCGGCTTGTTATGCCGGACAGCTGGAGGGCCTGATTGTCTACCGCTGGAACCGGAACTATCCCGCCGACCTGTTCTTCACGGTCCCGCTGGAGGACTGGACGCTTTCCCGGCAGGCGGAATTTGCCGGGTCATCTCATGAAAAGATCACAAAGGAGGTCTACACAAAATGAAATTTCGTCTGACTGCTTTCACGGCCCTGCTGTGCTGCCTGCTGCTGTCCGCCTGTACCGGTATTTCCGGCGGCGGCGAACCTGAAAATACCAGTCCTGTTGTGATTCTGCCGGAAGGACAGATGACCCAGACGGTATCCTATTCTCTGGCGGATATTCCGGAGTATACCGGTACGCCGTATGTGGCGCTGTCCGATAATGTCCCCGGTTTCAGCAGCGGGGACATGACCACCAATTCTTATGAGTATTACAGTCCCCTGGACGAGCTGGGACGGTGCGGGGAAGCCTATGCCTGCATCGGCGTGGACCTGATGCCTACAGAGGAGCGCGGGTCGATCAGCTCCGTGAAGCCCTCCGGATGGCAGACCGTGAAATATGACTGCGTGGACGGCAAGTACTTATACAACCGGTGCCACCTGATCGGGTTCCAGCTCAGCGGCGAAAACGCGAATAAACAGAATCTGATTACCGGGACCAGATACTTAAATGTAGATGGGATGCTGCCGTTTGAAAACATGGTCGCCGACTACGTGAAAGAAACGGAAAATCATGTGCTGTATCGTGTGACGCCGGTCTATGAGGGGAACAATTTGGTTGCGGACGGCGTGCAGATGGAGGCGCTGAGCGTAGAGGACAGCGGTGAGTCAATCAGCTTTAATGTCTTTGTGTATAATGTACAGCCCGGCGTAATCATCGACTACGCAACCGGAGAGAGCCGCCTGGACGACGGCGCCGCAGCTGACAGTACATCCGGGGAGAGCGTCAGCTACATACTGAATACGAACTCGAAAAAATTCCATCTGACGACCTGCGCCAACGCAGGCTCCATCAGCGCCGGGAACCGTGAGGAGTATACCGGCGCCAGGGAGGAGCTGACCGCTCAGGGATACACGCCCTGCGGACAGTGCAAGCCGTAACCGGATCAAAAATCCATCACTGTTTCTGCGGTCCTGCTGTTTTTACGGCGGGGCCGCAATAGAGAAATCAATCGATAAATCGGAAGCTGTGGAGGTAAAACTATGCGGGAAGATATTATGGAGAATTTACAGCATGAAATATACCAAAGATGCCAAAAACAAACGAATAAGTTTGGAATAGGCATCTATTACCATATTATTGCAGTCGTTAAAAATGCGGAGATTCTTGCAGAAAAATACGGAGCAGATAAGGAAATTGTTATGATTGCGGCGTGGCTGCATGATATTGCTTCTATTACAGATTATAGTCTTTATGAGCTTCATCATATTTATGGGGCAGAAATGGCGCATTCTATTTTAAAAAGATATGGTTACGATGACAAAAAAATTGCATTGGTACAAGAATGTATCAGAAATCACAGGGGCAGTATCCGTTCAGAGAAAAGCAGCCTTGAAGAATTTTGCGTTGCGGATGCCGATGCAATCTCACACTTTGATAGTGTGCCGAGCCTCTTATATTTGGCCTATGTTCAAAAAAGTATGGGAATTGAACAAGGCAAGACATTTGTAAAAGATAAGCTGACAAGAAGTTTCCAAAAATTATCTGCTGAAAGCAAAAAACTCTATCAAGATAAATTTGACAAAGTAATGGAAGTTTTAGGCTGACAGCTTCCAATGGAGGAATTTAAATGACAAAAAGTATCGAAAACTTAGTCCCTTTTCCGGTAAACGCACAAAGAAACTCGTTTTTTGGCGCGCTTTCTTCCATCCTCTTATATCGGGACGCTTACACAGAGGACACCCCCTTTTTCTGTGGAAAACAGCAGCGGAATTGTATACGATGCGGCAGTTGTGGAAACGAACCTTTTATCAATAAACATCACCTGAAAATCTATCAATATTTAATCACAATAACGGGCTGCGCATATTTCTGGATAGATAAGGAAATTGGCAATACGTACGACAAACCCTATATAGCGGACGAATTTTCAGAGACTGCCCTTGACCGGCTATCCCTGGCTTTGTATGCATCCGGTTACCGCTATGAGTCAATGAACAAAAATACAGAGGCAAATGTCC
>CAMWQV010000168.1 GCA_947176425.1 uncultured Clostridia bacterium | reverse complement strand
GTACAGCGTTGTCAGTGGAAATCACAGCTGGCCAGGAAAAACATGTTGGAGAAAGTCCAAGCGTGTAGGTTCGGTGTGCTAACCAGGCCGTAGTGACGATATCCTGTCCCAACTGAAGATAATCCTGCCGCCAGTTCAGCACCTGCTCAAACCGACATACCGGTCTGTCCTGGTCATAATCCAGGGTTTTCTCCCCATAGCGGGCCAATAGAGAAAATGGGGGTAGTTCCCGCTCATTACCGTACTCCGCCGTCCTTTCCCGGATGTGCTGGAGGATCAACTCCTGTTCATTTCCTGAGTATCCATGCAACATAGTTTCCGCAGAGGAGAGGAACCACCTCTCAAAATTTTTCGGAGATGGGATGCATACATTTCCATCGCCAGACAGAACGAGCTTCAATACGTTTTCCGGCGTAATATGCAAAAAGGCAATCCGTAGTGCCCTAGACGTCAGTTCCAAAGCTCTATCCTCCTTGATGGCCATCTTCCATCTTCAATTCCATAAAAATTTGCGTGTCCAAAGTCTCCGCAATACTCTCGATCACATGCTTATCTATTGTTTCCTCTTCTCTGAACTGTTTCCAGGCAGATGCAATCTGCAATTTCCACACCTCAGATGAGTCTTTGAATAATTGATCCGTTGTCAAATAACCAATTGCTTCATCCGCTAATTGAAAACGCCGGTCTATCTCCTCCGAAATTTTGGCCTTGTATGATGTATCCCTCGAAACATCATACGAGTTTATAGCCGCTGCCAGATCCTTTAAACTGACTTTTGCATTCCCAGCTCGTGCCATACTCAGGTATTTTTCCAACCACTGTAGCGACTCGGCTTGCAATATAGAGAACATGCCTGTGGCAGGGAAAAAGCCATAAAGACTGCCCGCTATTGGCAAATGGCATTGACCTAACAAATAGTCGACTAAATGGCTGTAATATTCATGAACCGTATCCTGGTAAGATTTTTTCCAAGAGATAGCGACTGGGTGGCGGCTAACAAAGTTACGAACTTCTTCCTGTAAATCAAAACTGCAGCAAATGTCTATTATAAATTCGAGAATCTCGATCACTACAGTTTCTGCCAGCCACTCCATACCCTGAACACTTGCATCAAGCACCCTTGGTAGACAATTGATGAGGTCGCTGGAAAGTTTCTTCAGCCAGTTGGCGTCTAAGGGTTTATTGGGATCGTCTATAACTTGCTTCAGGAACTCATCCGTAAGTTTAGCGCTTGAAGTTTCTCCGCTCATGTAAACGAAACCATTCCCCATACTGCGGTGCAGTTCCGGAAAGTGAAACACAAACGCGCTCGTCTGTCCGGAAACCATCCATTTGCAGAGGGAATCCCGCCACCCTTTTAATGCCAGCCTGTGGAACTGGATGGAAAGATAGGTTTTAATTGCGCATGTAAAATACCGCATGTTAGGCAGTGCCGCTTCGTCCAATTTTGTCAAAATCTGGGTGATATCTAGGTTTGGCTTGCTTTTGTATGCTCTGAGTTCTTCTTTATGAATCCTTCTGATCTGTATGGCGGCCTGACTAATCCGTTCCATCGGACTCAGATTCTGTAACTGCTTGACCAATTCCCAGTCCATACTGGAAAGCTTACTGCTACACCAATCATTCACCAAGTAATTTTCAAATAGGTCCAGATTTGCCTCACGTTTGAAAATCCATTCAGACGCCTGATTACAGAAATTCTGGCGATATCTCTTGCACTCGTCCAGTGATGATGGGTTGCTGTTCAAAAGACTTTGAGGTTCTCTGCAATCCTCCATTCGTTCAAGAAGAGAATAAAATTGTCGCAGTCCTCGCAATGTTGTTGGAATCAGGGGATGCATATTACTGTTTGTATGCACAAAAATAATACCTGTTTTCTGATGCATCAACGAAATAATACCCTCTTGAAACTCGACTTCAGGACCCTTGCCACAATCCAGCAGGATTTCCGCATTGGCCTCACATTGGACTCTGACGGTAGGCAAGTAGATTGCATGGGATGCCGGAATGAGCTTGTCCAAGTATTTGGCGGTCATTCGCTGAAATTCAGACACGACAAGCACATCCTTCGCAACCGCGTGTTCTAAGACGGTAAGATGGTGATCAATAATTAGTTTGCGCAACTGATCCAGGTCCGTGGCCATCAAGATGACAATATTGGGCAACGAGAGGTATTTACGTACTTCTTCTAGCGTTTTATAGGCACACTGAAACTGCAGGTCTGTATCATCCAATGGGATGACAAGATAACTGAAATTGGGATCATTACCCCTTAATTGGAAAAATTGAGTCAAAATTTTGTAGAGCAGGCTTTTCACTTCAAAGCAATCGCTCAGTTGCATCAGCGTCTCAAAATCATCCTCATAGCGGTTACAACGGTTCACCGTTCGCAACCCATGCATGCACTCCTGGAAATAAATCAGCAGATTCTCTTTCTCAAAAGCTGAGAGCATATGGTCGCAGTTGGAGCTGTGCTTCAACTGCTGGTTGAACTCGTGATATAGTCTGGAGAGTACAATCTCTACAACGCTGTCTTCTTCCTCTAGCAAAGTTGGATCAATGGGAGGAAGTACATAGAAAATCTCTTTCTCCAATCCCGCAAGCTGTGGGGTTGTTGGGCTGTGAACCTGGAGTGCCTCTGCAAAAGAGAGCATCGCGCTAGTCTTTCCCTGTCCACGTTCAGCGCAGAAGGCCAGAATATTATTGGAATATTCATAGAGTGGCCGAAACCGGAATGTGGACTCAACATGATTCGGGTATTGCGTCTCTGCCCATCCCCACTTCTTAGAGTTATGTACAATCTCCAGCAGACCATGTAGTGCCGCCTGAAATGCGGGATACATCAATTCAGAGGTGTCATTGATGTCGCTGCTAATATACAGATTGTGTTCTTCACCAATATGTAGCGTCAGCTTGATTTGCTTTCTAAAGCTCCTTGTATCATTCTCTCTCACAAGGTCGTCATCCTTCCAAACAAATTAGCAAAGCAAAAGCAGCTGAATCATAGTCTTAGATACAGCCGCCTCTGCTTTTATTTCTGGGATTCACAAAAAGAAATTGCTAATCGTTTACAATTCTCTTGATTTGTTCGTTCCCAGTACAGATACTGGATATAACTTTGGCTGCTGATTATTTCCCATTCTGCACCCCAGTCACGACCAGACCACTCCTGCCATCTGCGAACTTTGTGATTTCGATTGGGTTGATCCAGTCCGACGATCAGATCAATATCCCAATCCTGCAACGACTGACCGCACTCCACCACCTCAAGGGTGAATTCCCAAAAGAGTTTCTCAAAGTCCTCACCAGGAAATACTTGCTCTAGGAATTTTCCAAACTGTGCCGCCAATTGGGGCAGGTCCTCCCTTGTACGCCAACAGTGCCGTTCCAATTCAATGAGTGCCGGTACAAAACGGTACATCTGCCGTGCCCGACAGAATTTGGACTGCTCACCCACTTTGATAGAAAGCCCGTAGGGGTGCATATTCATGGCAACGACTCCTTGATCCATAAGCGGCAACAATGCGGCGATTTTCGCCTCAAATGAGCGACTGTTCGTCTGATTTTTATCGACATATGCTAAATAATCGTTGAATACGGCCTCCATCGTTGGTCTTGTCCAAGCATTATAGAGCCCCTTCGTATGTTGCAAATCCTGGACATATTTCTCATCGTCTTGTCCGACCCGATAGAAAAATTCATCTGCACACTGTAGGCACACATCCCTTTCAAAAGCGGATGGAGAAGAGTCTTCCGAAAGATATAGGGCCTTTGTCTTTTCCTGCAAAAAGGAATAAAGAAATTTGCGCAATTGCCCTCGAAAAACCTCATTATGATCAATAGCCTCCAACTCCACAAGGGTTTCATCGATAACGCCGAAATTCTGCGCAATCTTTTTCAAACCATTGGAAATAAGTTTAGGTGCAGTTGTCTTATCTGCGGATCCCCAACTTTTAGGCAGGCAGTCATGCATGATAATGATAGAAAGAATACAAGAAATCAGCTGTAACTTTACTGCTTGCAATAGTTTTTCTTCATCCGCTAGAAGCGCGGCCAGCGTACTGTTCGGAATTTCTTTGATAAACAACTCCGCTGTACCCAAAAATAGTTCCGGAAGGGCTGTCTCCTCAACATCTCCAAACAACGGCAACGGAATAATCCGTATCGTGTGATTAATTCCCTTATAGCAACGGATAGTTAGGTGCAGATGGCATTCTCTATCCTGGGAAAAGATGCTTTTCTGCCAGATAACAACCTTTGTCCCATGATACAGTAATTCGTCTTTGTCGGTCTCTAAAGCTTCCCATCGCAGGCTTTTTAACTTGCTGCATACTCTGCGATAGCCGGACTTGTTGAAAACATAGGATGGAGCGTAAGATGTGTTATCGACATCATCATTAAGACTGATCACACGGGATACATTTTGCGTATACTCCCGCCATTGGCTTCCGGACATCAATCGGACTGTGCGCAGTCTGGCGTTCAAATGATTTTCTAGCAATTGCCCTTTGGCATTTCGAGCATAGACGAACAGGTCAACGGACGAGAAAAACGCATTATGCAGAAGCCACGTCTCATAGTCAGCAGGTGGTCTTCCCATTTCTGCTTCCCAGGCTGACAAGATTGCTGATTCCAGCATTTGCATGAGGGAATTAATTTCCCGACCATATATGATTAATTCATCGACAATCAAGATCCTAGAAAACTTCTTTGACCGGATATACTCTTGGGTTAACCGTCGCGTATGTGCTAGCAGAGCATTCTGTGTCAGAAATGTGTTTTGCCTTATCGCTCTCAATTCCTCAGCGGCGACAGGATCCTCTTCCACTTTACGCAAATACTCCTCTTGAAAAAAAATCTCGTTCAAATTCGAGGCACGGCGAGTAATGTAAACGCGAAATTTATACATTCCTTTCCACGATGCGTTAAAAAAGTGCCGCAGAGAATCGTATTCATTTTGTCCCAATATCACCTCAGCCAATGAGAACTCGTTCACCCGCTACGCCCCCTAAAACACGATTTTACCGCTCGATTCATCACACTGATGCGTTCTATGACCCAAAAATTGGAGTAACAGAACCATATTACAACAGTTGGCATTTTATCACAAAAAGCCATCGTTGTCAACGCTTTTTGGGCACAAACCTTACAAACAACTTGTATAGAAATGCTATCTTGCAGGAATCCGGCCCTACACATAGCTTATGCAGAACTATGTGGAAAATGCACCACATTTTTAAACCTTTAACTTTTGTTCATCTTTTGTCTCATCAATAGAGTACGAAAACTAAAGCATTCCTGTTCTATGAGATATTGTCTCCAGCATGTATCTCTATAGCGTCATGTCGAAGGCACGAAGGCAAACAAAATGCTGGATTGGTATCTATGCCTGAAGGCGTTTTACATTATACAGTTTTAGGCATTTCTACGTTTTTTCTACACTTTGGAGTGAAAACGCTGTTCTACGCCAGAAACAGCTGACTTCATTTTTGCGTCTGAAGTATTGGAATCAAAGGAGTTCGCAGTTCTTAAAGTCTCTTAAGTTCTTCTAAAATCCCTTAGTCCACATGATTCAAATCGTGTAGGTCAGAATCCCTGAAACCGTTGGTACGTCTGCCTTTCGGAAGCTCGGATAACGCC
>CAMWQV010000167.1 GCA_947176425.1 uncultured Clostridia bacterium | reverse complement strand
GCGTATAAGGAGTGGCGTGGATAATACCATAGATTGTTACTTTATCACTCCAATAGTTTTCATTACCCGTACCTTGTTTAGTATTCGGATTTCCACTTGTAATTGTAACAGTGCAGATAAACCAGCCGTCTGTTCCGCTCGGATTGCTTGCCGTGCCATCTATGGCGCTTTGGATTTCATCCACTGTAGTGGACACCTTAATATTTTCCGCGTCCAGCTGACCGTTAACAAATTCGTTTACTGTGTTTTTAACTGCTGTTTCTGTGTTCGCGTCCTTCGCCTGCACCTCGTAAGTTTTCTGAGTGTTCCCGTCTTTGTCTGGTTTGTCCGGTAACTGATTAATTACATCAGTAATCTCCCCCACTGCTTCCTCAACAGCTTGCTGATAAGGATTTGCCGCTTTGTCTACAGTGATTGTATAATTTTTAACTGTTTGTCTGTCTTCAGCGGTGACGCTGAATGTCCAAGTCTTGCCCCCATCGGTAGATAATGGATCAGTATTAGTGGCACCGGCCGCAGGTGTGATGTGGATATCACTTGCGTTCGCCAAAACTACCTCTTCACCTTCATCTGGCTCATAGTCATACGGAAACAGCACTTTAATCTCTGTATCGTTGATGAGTACCCTTATATTGTCTATACCGGCTACTGTCACGCTCACGCTCGCGTCTGAAGACAGCCACTTGGCATAGAAGGTCTTGTCACCAACGGTATTAACAGCAATTTCTGTTATCGGGGAACCTGTAAATCCGCTATTATCATACCAGCCATCAAAAACATAACCAGTTCTGGTGATACCGGCTGCGGTTGGCAGCGTCAATCCGTGTTCATAATCATATGTGTAATTCTGCGGGTCCGCAAGTGTACCGCCGTTTGTCTCCAGCGTTACCTCATACGTTGCCAACTTCCATTTGGCATAGTACGTTTTATTCTCGGTATCAGTTGCGCTGATGTCAGCCACTGCGCTGCCGGAGAAACCCTCGTCCTCATACCAGCCCTCGAAATCGTAACCAGTCTTGGTGATTTGTTCTGCGGTAGGCAGTGTTAATCCTACACCATAGGTATAGTGTTCATAGTTTGCCGCGTCCGCAAGTGTACCATCATTAAGGTTGAGTGTTACATCATAGGTTTTCGGCTCCCACTGGGCATAGAACGTCTTGTCACCATGATCGCTATTGGTAATTGCCGTCACTGCGGAACCAGTAAATTCCGCATTTTCATACCAGCCCATAAAATCGTGACCAGTCTTAGTGATTTGTTCTGCGGCAGGCAGTGTTAATCCTACGCCATAGGTGTAGTGTTCATAGTTTGCCGCGTCCGCAAGTGTACCATCATTAAGGTTGAGTGTTACATCATAGGTTTTCGGCTCCCACTGGGCATAGAACGTCTTGTCACCATGATCGCTATTGGTAATTGCCGTCACTGCGGAACCAGTAAATTCCGCATTTTCATACCAGCCCATAAAATCGTGACCAGTCTTAGTGATTTGTTCTGCGGCAGGCAGTGTTAATCCTACGCCATAGGTGTAGTGTTCATAGTTTGCCGCGTCCGCAAGTGTACCATCATTAAGGTTGAGTGCTACATCATAGGTTTCCGGCGTCCATTTGGCATAGAGATCCGGTGTCTCGACAGCAGTGTCAAACGTTATCTCGGCAGATGTAAACGATGTATTGTAACCCGCATCGCTATACCAGCCATCAAATGTATAGTGGTTCCTTGTCGGCGTTGAAACAGCTACAGTGTTATTCGTTGGCGTAAGCACCACCTTAACAATTCCGCCGGCTCCCGCGGTGGTTCCGTTAACTGTTCCGCCCGTGCCAACATGGAAGTTTACTAGTCTTCCTTCAATGACTTGTCCACCTTTTATTACACCACTGCCATTAATTGTACCACACTTATAAATAATGCCCTTATTGGTAATGTCGCTGTTTGTTGTAAGCGTAACATCATCTGGAATGGTCAGCTCGCCGTTTACAGTAACTGTAACACCAGGGTCGATCGTAACATCGCCTTGCAATTCATGCTTGCCGGTAGATTCAGCTGTCTTAGCAACGCATTTATAAATAAAACTGTTTTTAACATCTATTGATTTCCCATAGATATCCGGTTTGTATGTGCCGTATGTGCCGCTGTATGTATCGCCTCTTGCGACAATTGTAGCATTGTGGATTGTAATTGTATCCTTGTCAGTTAGTTTTTCTGTAGAGACCACACTACCAATACCCGGACCCATAGCGTAGCCTGTAGCGGTAATCATACCTCCTGTAATCGTAATCGTACCGCTATTTCCGTCCCGACCGCCGCCAATACCTGCACCACCTTCATGCGAGAAAGGTCCTGGACCACCTATAGCTTTTATCGTACCGCCTGAAATAGAAATACTACCTCCAAGACTATACCTACCGCCGCCAATGCCAGCGGCATCCCTACCTCCTTGGACATACAGTACGCCGCCTTCTATATTGATTGTTCCATATGAGCTGTTCTCTCCACCGCCGATGCCTGCCATATAAGCGGTTGAACTCTTAATCGTTAAAGATCCAGTACCATTGCTTCCATCTGGCACCGTAATTGTAAGGGTTGCTCCTTCAGGAACATGGATACCTCCCCTAATCGTCAAGTCACACCCATCATGTAAAACCAGTATGACATTGCCGGACACTTGGACCCGACTGGAGATCTCAAAATTCCCCTTCGCCTCATATGTGTCGTTACTCCATGTAGTAGTCTCTGACCCTAAATCTACCGCCAACGACTCCGCTGGGAACAATGACAGGCATAGTGCAAGCACTACAAGAATACTTACAAGCCGTCTCCTCATAAATCTTCCTCCTGACAATATGGTATTGTTCCCACAGGTAAACCTGTGGGAACGGAGAGGGACCCCTCTCCTAATTTTACGAGGATATGATAGCACATGAATTCAGGTAATGCAAGGGCATTTTCTCTTGAGTTTGGGTGTAATTTTTCAAACCCCTTGTAGCATAGGAGTTTCCGAGCAAAATTGGTAAACAAGATATGCTCTTCCGGACGTTTCTTTTTATAAGGACCGTACAATATTGGTATAACCGTTCAGGAACTCGTCAACTTCCGCTGCCGCTGTACGTCCCTCCGCAATCGCCCATACCACCAGAGACTGTCCCCGGCGCATGTCGCCCGCCGCGAACACTTTTTCTACATTGGTGGCAAAACTTCCTTCCGCTGTCCGGACCGTTCTGTCATAGGCTATCCCGAACGCTTCGCATACCGCAGACGCGCATCCCGCAAACCCGGTCGCCGCAATCAGCAGGTCACAGGGGATTACATCGCCGTCCGTAGTTGTCACGGCAGTCAGCACGCCGTTTTCCGCCGACAGTTCCCGCGCCTGTACGCCAAACCGCCGCGGGTCCTGTCCCATAACGCTCAGCGCCTCCTCATGGGCATAATCCGAAGGCAGTTCGCCGTTTTTGAGATAATCCTCTCTCGGACGCCGTACCAGCTGTATCACAGACCTGCATTTCTGCCGCAGGGCCGACGCCACACAGTCACTGGCAGTATCGCCGGTACCGATAATCACCACGTTCTTTCCCTCTGCGGACGGCACTTCCGGCGATTTGCCGAACTGCTGCCGTTCCACAGCGGCTTTCAAAAATTCCGTCCCATAGCATATTCCGGAAATGCCGTCCGTTTCCAGCCCCAGCGGGCGCGGACGTTCCGCTCCGCAGCAAAGCACAACCGCGTCATATTCTTTCATCAGCCGCTTCGCTACCGCCGGGTCGGACGCGTCCAGTCCTGTCACAAACGTCACGCCCTCGTCCGTCATCAGCTCCACACGTCGCTGTACGACAGATTTCGGTAGCTTCATATTAGGAATGCCATACGTCAGCAGCCCGCCCGGACGCTCTTCCCGTTCAACAACCGTCACCGAATGTCCCCGATGATTCAGCTGATCCGCCGCGGCCAGACCCGCAGGACCGGACCCAATCACCGCCACTTTTTTCCCGGACCACTGGGGCGGACGGCGGCGTTTGATTGTTTTTCCGGCAAAGGCGTCCTCAATCACGCTCAGTTCATTGTCCCGAATGGTAACAGCGTCCCCATACATCCCGCAGATACACGCGCTTTCACAGGGTGCGGGACAGACACGGCCCGTAAATTCCGGGAAATTGTTCGTTTTCAGCAGACGGCTGAGGGCATGGGACGGATTGCCCATATAGATCATATCGTTCCATTCCGGGATCAGGTTGTGCAGAGGACAGCCGAACCCACGGCCTTCCCATATTATCCCGGACTGACAGTAAGGAACGCCGCAGTTCATGCACCGTCCGCCCTGCCTGCGTCTCTGCTCCTCGTGCAGCGGGATATGAAACGGTTCCCAATCCTGTACGCGCTCCGCCGGAGAACGTTCGGAAACCTCCTCCCGGGCATCGTCCAAAAATCCAGTGATTTTTCCCATAACGTCCTCCTTACCCTCTTGTCACGGCATAAAACGCCTCAATCTCTGCCTGTTCCCGACTCATGCCTTTTTCCTCCCGCTGGGCTATGGCGCGCAGCATACGGTCATAATCTTTCGGCATGACTTTCTTGAAACAGGGAATATACGACTCAAACGCAGACAAAATTTTTCTGCCCCGCGGAGAACCGGTGGCGGCAACGTGTTCCTCAATTAATCCCCGCAGTTCCGCGATGTCGTGCGCCTCGGTCAGCGTGTCGGTCATCACCTGCTCCTTGTTCAAACGCAGATACAGGTCATGCTTTTCGTCCAGAACATAGGCCACGCCGCCGGACATGCCCGCCGCGAAATTCTTCCCGGTCGGTCCCAGAATGACCACCCTGCCGCCGGTCATATACTCGCAGCCGTGGTCGCCTACGCCCTCCACGACCGCCGTCGCGCCGGAGTTGCGCACGCAGAAACGTTCCCCGGCCATTCCGTTAATAAAGGCTTTTCCGCCGGTCGCACCGTACAGCGCAACATTCCCGACAATGATATTTTCACCCGGTTTGAACTCGATTTCCGGCGGCGGATACAGTGCGAGCTTTCCGCCCGAAAGTCCTTTGCCGAAACCGTCGTTGCTGTCGCCCTCTAAAACCAGCGTCAATCCCTTGGGAATAAACGCGCCGAAGGATTGTCCGCCGCCGCCGTGACAGGTAATCATATAGCTGTCTTCCGGCAGGCTGTTCCCGCAGGCACGGGTAATCTCGGAGCCGAACAGCGTCCCGAAAGCGCGGTCGGTAGAGGACACCTCCACATCCAGACGCCCGCCGCATGCGCTGTTCAGCGTCCCGCCTAAACGGTCCAGCAAAACGCTCATATCCGCCGTTTTCTCCAGCTGAAAATCATAGACCGCGGCAGGATTGAAATGCGGCACTTTGTCCCCATAGGGATTTTGCAGCAGTTTGCTCAGGTCCAGCGTTTCCGCCCGGTGCGTGACCAGTTTTTCACGAACTTGCAGCAGGTCACAGCGGCCCACCAGTTCATCTACTGTACGGATTCCCAATTTTGCCATATATTCCCGCAGTTCCTGGGCCACAAACTCCATAAAATTTACTACATATTCCGGTTTGCCTGAAAAACGTTTTCTCAGCTGGGCGTACTGCGTAGATATTCCGCCGGTACAGGTAACCAGATTGCACCCTCGCATCATACTGCAACCAATGTTGACAAGCCT
>CAMWQV010000166.1 GCA_947176425.1 uncultured Clostridia bacterium | reverse complement strand
TTGCCGCTCTAAATTCTCGTTTATCTTCTGGTTCAGTTCGATTTTATCATCAAATTTTCCACATATATCTGCTATTTTACACTGAATTTCAAAAGGTGGGACAACGATTGGTAATTTCCTTTGTGCAGTTATTCCAAGATAAGCCCGTGTACTCCCTGAACCTGCCCAGTTTGAAAAAAGTTCCTGAAAATATCTTGAATCAAAATAATATTTTAAATACCTGTTGTTTAGTCCCGGTTTTGTTCTATAATATGTCACTTGGGGCGTTAAAATAATAGTATCATATTCATCCGATACGATTGCAGTTCTTCCTAATGTAGCTTTATGTGTCAACAAAACATCACCGGGATGTGAAAATCCTTTTCGTAGCGTGTGTGCTTGTTGCTGAGTGATAAATGCACAATTTTTATAATCAACACGACCGTTAATTAAGTTATTAGCCATAACAAAAGGTACACCAACAGGAACATAATCAGATGTTTTTGGATGAATAGAACCATGATTTCCATCCATTGGTTCTTCAAGCAAACCGGAATCAATTAATTCCTGTACTGTGAATGTCTTCCACTCAGATTTCATACCCAATCGCCCCCAGAATTATATCATAACCAATTCTTTTCCAGTTCTGCTTTCAGCTCATCAAACAAAGCAACATAACTAGACTTCACCATCCCGATGACATACAGTGCTTGCTTTTCGGTGTATGTGTGGGCGAGGATATTTCTTGATTCCAGCAGGTCAAGCCAGTCTTCGCACTGATCGATCATCCCACACTGATAGGCCATCTTGATAATCGCTCTAGGTGAACCGGTTTTTTGATCAAATCTGCCGTGATTTTCCAATACTTCTTTCATCAGTTTCCATGCCTGCTCGAAACAGATTGTAAACAGGCAGACAATTCCCGTCAGTTCAACAACAGAATAAGGTTCCTCTAATTTTGCCCCCTCTTTCAAGTTGGCAAGCGCCCTGCAAAAATTATCCCATTTCTTCATACAAAATCACTCCGTCCCTGTTGATTTCGGCTTGCAGCTCTTCGCTGATTCCCCTGTCGAGATTCACAACGTCAAACATCAGCAAAGTCCAAGCCTGTTCGTCCACATCATAATAAAAATTGAGTGCGTCTCCGCCGCTTACAGCAAGATCAATGTCGCTTCTTTCGGAATTATTGCCTCTTGCTCTTGAACCGAAAAGAATGACTTTTTTAATAGCATTTCTCTTTGCAATTCTGATAATATCCTCTTCGACTCTTTTGTCAAGATCATATTTCATATCCAATACCTCCCAACTGTTTTCTGATTTCGTTCTCTAGTCTATGAGATTGTGCGAACAATTCTGACAATTCCGCCGTAAGCCGTCCCATTTTCTCCTCGAAGGGTTCGCCGTCATCTTGCTGTTCCTCAATACCCACATACCGCCCGGGGGTCAGGATGTAGTCCTGTTTCTGAATTTCTTGTATGGTTGCCACGGCACAAAAGCTCTTGACATTTTCCAGTGTTCCGTCAACAAAAGCGTTGTATGTGTCCGCGATTTTTTGAATATCGTCATCGGTCAATTCCCGCAGTTTCCTTGTAACCATCGTTCCCAGTTTCCGGGCGTCGATAAACAAAGTTTTCCCCTTTTGCTTTTTATTTTTGGCGAGGAACCAAAGGGAAACGGGAATTTGTGTCGTGTAAAAAAGCTGCGTTGGCATCGCGATAATGCAGTCAACGAGATCGGCGTTGATGATATTTTTCCGTATTTCCCCCTCACCGCCGGACTGAGAGGACAGGGAACCATTCGCCAGCACCATACCGATCCGGCCGTTGGGGGCGAGGTGCCAGATCATATGCTGCAGCCAAGCAAAGTTCGCGTTCCCGGCGGGGGGCGTCCCGAACTGCCAGCGGATATCGTCCAGCAGCTGATCCTGCCCCCAGCCGGAGAGGTTGAAGGGCGGATTTGCCATAATAAAATCGGCCTTGAGCTGCGGGTGGCAGTCGTTGAAAAACGTATCCGCATGATATTTCCCCAGGTCTGCTTCAATGCCCCGTATGGCAAGATTCATCTGTGCCATTTTCCAAGTGGTGGGGTTGGAGTCCTGCCCAAAGACCGAGATCCGATTGATATTGCCGCCGTGCTTCTCGATGAACTTTGCCGACTGTACAAACATCCCGCCGGACCCGCAGCAGGGGTCATAGACGCGGCCATGATAGGGCTGTAAGACTTCCACGAGGGTTCGCACAACGCAGGCGGGCGTGTAGAACTCCCCGGCCAGTTTGCCCTCCTGTTCCGCAAACTTCGACAAGCAGTATTCATAGGTGCGGCCTAAAATGTCTTTGCTGTTTCCGTGTTCGATCATCTGAATATTGGTAAACAGGTCCACAACCTCCCCCAACCGCCGCTTGTCCAGTTCCGGACGTGCAAAGTTTTTCGGGAGGATGTCTTTCAGCCGCTTGTTCTCTTTCTCGATGCTCCGCATGGCGTCGTCGATGACGGTTCCGATCTCCGGAGTGTGCGCGGCGGCGGAAATCGTGGTCCAGCGGGCATTCTCCGGGACAAAGAAGATGTTTTCTGCGGTGTACTCGTCGATGTCCTCCTCAAAACCGTCCCCTTCCTCCAGCAATTCCCGGTACTTTGCCTCAAAACGGTCCGAAATGTATTTTAGGAAGATTAAACCCAGTACAACCGATTTGTATTCTGACGCGTCTATGTTGCCCCGCAGCACGCACGCCGCTTCCCAGATTTGTTTCTCAAAGCCGATGTCGCTTGTATTTCGCATACCGTTTTCTCCTCTGGAATTTTTTAGTGCCCTCATTATACAATTAAAAACGACAAAATGCAACCTGGGTTACTGCTGTTATGCCCGAAAAAGATAAAAGAATGCCATGCACATGGAATACTCTCTCCCATGTGCATGGCATTTGTTCCTGCGTAAAAGATTGGAACTGTTTATAAGGATATCTTCAAAAAAACTGCTTTATGCAATACTCCAAATATCTGCCGGAAGCCTCACTGCTATAGGTTTCATTTGTGCATCCATATAAACGCGAATATCACCATATGCCGTTTCCAGTACATACACAGCACCATCGGGACTGTTCTCTGTACAGTAGTCAAGATACGCAATATGTGTGTCGCCGGTTGGATCACTGCCGCCAGAGGATCGGTCTATTGGCATAATATTAATCATCGCGCACCCTGCTCCAACTGTAACTTCGCTTTCAATATAACAGGACCGTACTTGTCTGTCATTTTCGTCGTATGAGTCGGCATAATTATAGACAATTTTGCAATTTTTCTGATACGTTTCTGCGTCCCAATGTCCATTACTATCTTTTATTGCTAAAACATCTACCGTACCAGTAACTGTAAACGCATCTGGAACAGCGGATTGCAGGGGAATACGAATTGATGCCACATCATCAGATTGCAAATCAATTTCAATATTTTCGCCTGCTGTTGCCACAAATGGAGGTACTTCCACAGCCAGTAAAGTATCTATATCTTCACGTTTCAGCATTGCAGACGGCTCTGCTGCCACGGGTTTCGGCGAACCGTCAGGGAAGAAGGAAACATACTCAATCGGGACATATTCGTGCTTTTTGTAAATCAATTCCACTCTCTCCCAGGACAAGGGAGAAGCACCCTCTGCTGAAATTGCGCTCGTGCTGTACCAAGCACAGTCCGAACTATAATTCTCATCATAAATGACCGCTTCGGACAAAATTAGCTGGCCCTGCGCACCAACGGTATAATAGGCACTGAAGCTGTCAAACGCACTGCTGGAGCCTTCGTTAGCAATAGCTCCGTCAGCACACAGGTAGTAGCGGTCACGCTCTGAACTTTGGGCTACCAGGATAGAGGTTCCCTCAATAATGGTATAATAATCAAAGAAGTAATCTCCTTCGGATATTTCGCCAATGAACAACTCTGGTATTCCATTTTGATCCACATCCAGAAAAGCATATCCGATTTCGGAGGTATCATCATGATACGCACACATATAATTTAATCCGGCATCACGTAGCTGCCCCATATCGTAGTCCTGTGACAATGCTGTCCTGTACTTTTCCAAAATAGGTGCGTACAGCTGCTCCGGGGCAACCGGGTTCTCTGCTGCATCAATTAGTGATTCCTGCTGATCCGGCTGCTCCAGGCTGGGTGGTTCAGAAGAAATAACATTTTCCTGCAACGGAGGTTCATAGCCAACAATATGTTCAATCTGTGAAAATATAGCTCTAGTGCCTCTCGCAAGGAATATGCCAGGTATGGAACCAGTAAACCTATAGAATGCTTCAAATGAAATCAGAACACACAGAATACCAACTATAGTCTTGAAGGGAATTGTCTGGCACAAATGGGGCAGATTATCCTTGAAAGCTTTACGTAAGCCCTTATGTATGTACTTATACATGAGATATGCTAATAGGCTGACTATTCCCAGTATGAACAAATAGATAAATGCCTCCGCACACAGGGGAAATTTCCAGCTTGCACAAAGGAGTACCAGCAGAAACAGACCTATTGGAAACAGTATCACTAATTTTTTCTTCATGTTCTCCTCCGTTATAGTCCCCATATTGCGCTTCTGACTGCCGTCTCAGTAAATGCTATTCTGACTCCAATCATGCCCTTTATATACGCTATAAACTTTCCAATATTCTTTCCCGCTATTCCTTTTATGATACCTGATACGGCTCCTAATGAAGCTAATATCGTATTCTCTCCCAACATTCTTCCACAGACTGTAACGCTGACAAAGAAGAGTATGAGTGAAGCGGCAAAACAAAGAATCCGCAATTTATTCTTAAAAGCCGGAACTATATACCAATTTGGCAAGTTATTCTTAAAAATAGAATGAATACCTAGGTGAATACATTTACAAAAAATGCAGGCTGCTAGGCCAACGATTGCGAATATCCATACCGCATTAAACGGTCCGGTACAACATACTAAAAAGATTAACCCTATGGTAATCAGTGCAGCGAAAACTATGAACACAGTTCGCAATACACGCAACAATTTGCTTTCCATAAACATTTCCTTCCTGCTTCTCTCAGTCAATCTCAATGAAATTGGGTAACTGTACAGTTTTGCCCGTTTATAGCTCAGTGTCTAATCTTAGCCGGTTATTTTTGCAATATTTTTTTAATAATCGCTATAGGAATTAAAATCCATCCCAAAAGAAACGCCAACATAAATTTTTCGAGAAAAATATCCTTGAAAGTCCCAAAGATGATTCTATTGGCATAAATCGTCTGACCTACTGCCCAATAACCCACCGCAAAATAAATCAAAAGAAATATCTCTCCCATTTATTTTCTCCTTTCCATCCAGCTCACCTTTTATTCGGCTGATATTGCAAGTATATCACAATATAATTTCTAAAACAACTATAAATTTTTGATTTCTAAAATAGTTTGTCAAGACAATGATTTCTACATTAAGATATATATGGTGATGATATGAATAAGCTACCCTTTGAATTTGGAAAAAGGCTCCGCACTTTACGGAACGAGAAGAAAATGAGTCAGGAGGAGTTATCTTTCAAGGCAGGTATCAGTCCAGCACATTTAGGGCAGATAGAACGTGCTGAAAAAAAGCCTACATTAGAGACTATTGGGAAATTGGCAGAAGCATTAGATATTTCGTTGCCCGAATTATTTTCATTTGAGACAG
>CAMWQV010000165.1 GCA_947176425.1 uncultured Clostridia bacterium | reverse complement strand
GAGATAGGGATTAAAATTCGTATTGATCAGATCCAGGAAGCCCTCCGCATCCAGCACATAATAGGACCCGCCCTTATACCAGCCCGCGCCGTCGCCGGGCAGCGTATAGAACGAAATATTATCAGATCCTATTTTTAATGCCTGTTCTCCAATCCAGATCAAATTGGAGAGTTTCAAATCCGTGTCCACCCATTTTTCAAATATTTCCGCCATCTCCCCCACCTTGTCCACATTAGAGAGCTGAAGGGTCTGTTTTGCGACAGCCTTCAAAAATGCCTGCTGGGTATCAATCCGTCCGATATCGGCGGTAGCGTAACCGGTCCCGTCGTTGTTCTGCCGCCAGCGCACAACTTCCAGCGCCTGCTGTCCGTCTAAATGCTGCATCCCGGCCTTATAATGGATATGGAGATTCTGCCAGTCATCATCATAATTCATGTTGACCGGTATCTCAAAATCTACACCGTCAATCGCGTTCACCAACTCCACAAAGGCCCGCAGATTCACGGTGACATAGTGATCGACAGGAATCCCCAGCAGTTTGGAAACTTCCTCCATGGTCTGACTGAAACCGCCGTGATGATAGGCATTATTCAGCTTCTTCACGGACCAGGAAACATTCAACAGCGTATCCCGCGGCAGGCTGACCACATTTATCAGACCTTGATCACTGTCAATCGCCAGCAGCAGATTGGTATCGCTGCCGCCGTTTTCATCATCCAGTCCGCCTAACAGTACCGTATGGAAATGTTCTTTGCGGGAGGATAATGGTTTTGTTTTTTCGTCACCAGGTTCCAGAGAAGTATCAGCGGCCGTGTCCGGCGTGTTGGGCTGGCCGTTGGATAGTTCCGGTTCTTCGGAAAAACATTTATACAGTCCGACCAGGGCAGTCAGGATAAAAAGGGTGCAGATCGTGAGAACAGCCACAGCCTGCACAGCGGAAGTACGTCTTTTATTGCGGCTCATGGGTCATAGGCTCCTTCTTCTGAGGTAAACAACTGATATATTATAGCCTAGAATACACGATAACACAAGCCCTTTAAATAATTTGTCATCATTTGTTTCCGTTGTATCTACATTGTATCCGTTTTCTCTGTCCGGCGCAGCAGCTCCTCCAACAGATCGCCATGATGAGACAGCGTTTCCAATATATATGAAAGCAGCTCCTCAGAAGAAGTACCAGCGTCACTTTTTACGCGGATCGGATGACTGTAACGATTGACAACAGCGTTCTGCATGGCGCCGGTATTTTGTACACGCTGGCCTCCGCCAGAACAATTGCGGCAAGGTCTCATGAATACATCCCTCCTAAACATTCAGCTTCCACGATATTTTCTGCGAGTGGCAATCCCACCCCGTATATGACGTTCCGCTTTGTTTTCGTCTAATACCTCTTTTACTTGCAGATAGAGACTTCGATTATATAGCGGCAGGCGTTCCTGGATATCTTTATGTACGGTGCTTTTGCTGATCCCGAATCGTTTCGCCGCTTCCCGTACCGTAGTACGATTCTCAATAATATATACGGCCAATTCGCAGGCTCTTTCCTCAATGTTACCCTTCAAGATCATACACGCTCCCTATCCCGTTATGTTCCATATATATGCGAAAGTTTGGGGGAACATGCGGGATGATGCGGAAATATGTTGGGGATTTCAGGAGAAATTAGTGTGGACTTTGTGCCAGAATTATGGTATTATTTTATTAAGATCAGAGAATAAAAGGAGAAGCCCATGACCAAACTGAAATATACATTCAAGACCGACACGCTGTTCAAAATGCTGTTCATCAAACATAAATATCTGCTGAAAAAACTAGTAGCGGCGCTGATGGGAATCAAGGAAGAAAGCATCCAGCAATTCGAGGTCCGGAACGAAGAAATCCCGCCGGAAGCGTTAGGGGACAAATTTTGCAGACTGGATATCAATATGGTAGTCAACGGCCAGCTGGTCGATTTGGAGATACAGGTATCCAGCGAGGGAGATTACCGGGAACGCGTGATGCTGTACTGGGCGCGGGATTTTTCGACAGCACTGCCAGCTGGGGAAAGCTACGCGATGCTGCCGCGCACAATTATTATCAGTATTCTTGACTTCAAGCTGTTTGACTGTGAAGAATATCACTCGTTCTTTCAGCCGCTGGAAGTGACCCGTCACACACTGCTGTCGGATAAAATGGGGTTCCATTTCTTTGAATTGAAGAAACTGCCGAAAGAGATCACAGACAAAGACGCGATGCTGCTGTGGTTATCCTTGTTCAAAGCGGAGACGGAAGAAGACCTGGAAAAAATCAAGAAATTGGAGGTGCCGGAGATGGAACAGGCAATTAATGCGTATCGTACAATCACGGCTTCGTCAGAGTTCCAAGAACTGGAGCGTTTGCGTGAGAAAGCCCGTCATGATGAGGCACAGGCATTATATAACGCTAAGATGGAACGAAACATTGAAATTGCCCAGATTATGCTTGCAGATGGGGAATCAATCGATAAGATCATGCGTTATACGCACTTATCAAAAGAGAAAATTGAGGAGTTGAGCTAATGTTATCTACGGAGAAAGTAAAGATATGTCCGAAAAGTGACCTGTGAACCAAAAAGGCATACAAATATCTGACCCACATTAAGAAAACGCATATCTGCCTGACAAACGAGCAGATATGCGTTCTTTCTACATAAGGTTTACTGTATCGCCCAGAAAAACCGTTCTATTTTATGATATCCATATGTACGGTGCTTTTGCTGATCCCGAATCGTTTCGCCGCTTCCCGTACCGTAGTACGATTCTCAATAATATATACGGCCAATTCGCAGGCTCTTTCCTCAATGTTACCCTTCAAGATCATACACGCTCCCTATCCCGTTATGTCCCATGTATATGCGAAAGTTTGGGGGAACATGCGGGATGATGCGGAAATATGTTGGAGATTTCAGGAGAAATTAGAGCGGACTTTGTGTCAGAATTATAACACGAACATCTGATTCCAACATACTAAAGGGGAAACCCCCGGGGGCCGCAGCCCTCGGGGGTTAAAACCTTAGAACCTTTTACTTTATTATTCTTCCGTTTCCGTTACTGTTGCTTTTTTCAGAATAATATCAAACGTAATCGACTCAATACCGTCCTCTGTGGCACCAGATACTTTTGCAAGCATAATCTGGAAGTTATTTTTATCTTTGCTGCTGTCTTTGTAATTCACTTTCGCATTTACTACATCTTTAAGAGTTACACCGTCAGCCGGTTTAATATCAACTATCTCGAATGCATAGTTCCCTGCTTCAGTGAACTTATCCTTCGCGGACCCGTACTCCACAGTGCTTCCGTTTTCTGCTGTGATCCGTACAGTATCTTTATCAAGCTCAAATCCACTATCAATCCTCTTGGCGTCCTCTTCAGAGAATTCCAACTTTGCCTTACTAGTCGTGCTTCCCACTTTAGCTCCCCCCAGAGTAAAGGTCAGCTCAGTGGTTGTCTCGACCGTGGTTATCTTGATATCTTCATCTTTAACGGTGTACGTACCTTGGGCACCCTTGTTTTTCATCTGGGCCACATCACCAATGTACTCATACTCGTCGGTCTTCTCTTCAGTTACCTTAATATAGGTCATTGCGTCTCTTCCCTTCAGAGTAAGGACAGTCCCCTCAGCGGCATAATACACGTCCGTACCAGTCAGATCGATTGTCCCTTTGTCTCCGTTATAGGACATTTCCACTTTAGCTTTGCTTCCGGAATCTCCGCTCTCGTAGAGATCAGAGAGAGTGACTTTAGAAACGCTATAAAGATGGAGCGCAGTAACACCAGGTTTATTTGCACGCGTAGCAAGTTTCTCCCAGAGAACCACGCCGCTGCCTGCCACAGTAACAGAATTACTTGTGGTGAGCTCACCCTTTACCCAATACTCAGCTGGCTTCTGATCCTTCGTATTATCAACAACAACCAGCAGTTGATCGCCTTTCTTGTAGCCATCACCAAGAGAAATTGTCGCAGGAGGATTACTCAAATCGATCGTAGCAATAGGCTCTTCATCATTGTCAACGTATACCTTTACGCCGCCGTTAACTTTCTTTATTTCAACGTTGGCAACGCCAGCATCATCTTCAGGCAGGCTGGCAACACGGACGATAGTAAATGTAGCCACCGCGCCCGAGTTAGTCACTACCTGATCATCAACACCATTGACTTTTTCACCATTGATAGACAACTGATAGGTCTGGGGAGTAATGGGACTTGCATCAGATGCTGTCTCCGCGGCTTTAATACGAATGGTAGCACCAACCTCAACATATACATCAGAAGAGGTTGCCGTTACAGCATTACCACCATTTACACTCCACTCCTCAACAGTCGCATCTTCCTTATTTTGCGTAAATTTCACAGCTTCAACCAGATCAATATCTTTGGTGACGCTCTTGAGCTCATTCTTCGTCGTTCCGGCCTCCACTGCAAGCCACTTATCAAATGCCTCAGTAGCATCACTGGAACTTCCGCTGCCTTTCGGGACAACATAACCGGTTCTGCCATTCAAGAAACCAGATACTTTTTCGCCACTGCTATCGCTATCCTTCACATACGCAAGAGTAGTTCCATTATAGGAAACTTTATGCAGTGTGCCAGTAGCAGCCATGGAGTTTGTACCAGTGGCTTTAAAGTATACGGGGCTTGTGATGCCGCTGGGACGGGTGACCACCGCAGAACCAATCTCCTCATTTCCGGTAACAGAGGCTTTCACGTTCGCGGGCTCAACGCCCTCCGCCACAGCAATAGCAGCCTCAACCTGAGCCAGGTTCAGTTTTCTATAGTCTTTCTCATAGCCCCACAGTTCATAGACACCACCCTCATTATACGCCTTGACTTCGGGGACGGCCTCAGCCACCTCGTCAGCCTCGGTCGTGAGACGGATAATGATAGCCTTGTTGATGAGTTTTGTGTCAAAATTGCCGTTTTCATCCTTGCACCGTGCGATAATGTCGTCGCTAATATAGGCAAGAATCTTCCACTCGTCACTGTTAGCATCTATCGCTCTGACGAACGAAGCGCCTTCTTCCTTGCTGGCATAGAGTTCGAGCCCACTGTACTCCTTCGGATATTGATAGGAAACGCCGGTGGGATGTGTGCCACGCGCCAGCTTAACTCTCAACGCATAATTAGGAGTGGTCATGGCACGCGCATGCTTAGACATAGAGAGGGGATCGATGCCAATGATAGGACCACCAGGCTCATCGCCTTTGTTAGGATCATCGGGGCCGGCCAGTTCGGGACCAACCACAACAACCAGATTGACGGTCTCGCTGTCAACGGTCAGAGCATAGCCGCCTTCAGTGGCCTCGGCCTTGTTGCCGGCTTCGTCCTGAACACCCTTGACTACGAAAGTACCCATACCCTCACCATCGTCATCCTCGCTCAGAGTCAGCAGCTCCGCAACGGTCAGGACCAGCTTGCCGTCAACGGTGTCTCTGGCTTCCAGAGCAATGGGGGTCTCAACGCCCAGAACCTCTGTGACATCTTCGCCGTCCAAGTCAATATATCTGACAATGGTGGGAGTGACGTTGATTTCTGTGCTGCTGCCCTTCTCTGTAAGGGTGATTGTGATGGTATCGCCGTCTTTCACGTCCTCGACGGTCACGGTCTTGCCATCCTCGGAAACGGTACCTGCGGTGGCGGTAACAT
>CAMWQV010000164.1 GCA_947176425.1 uncultured Clostridia bacterium | reverse complement strand
CTGCGGAAGCGCGTTTCACCGCGTCGATCATGACCAGCAGCTCCCTCAGGTTGGCGTTGCCCGGACTGCTGGTGGACTGACCCAGAAACACAACCGACCCGCGCACAGACTCATAGATAGAAGCGCACACCTCGCCGTCGGCAAAATGTCCGATTTCCGCGCTGCCGAGCTGGATTCCGATCAGTTGGCAGATTTTTTTTGCCAAGCCCACATTGGCATTGCCGCTGAAAACTTTCATGTCCTTGCCGTGAGATATCATTTCCAACACCCTCTTTTCATATTTAATAATTACGTTCTGAATGGACAGCTCTTTATTTCTCTTTCTTTTTGTACAGCGCCCGGCGCCGTTTGGCCCAGCCGGACTTGACCTCCTGCCGCACTCTGCCGATTGCCAGAGCGTCCGGCTCCACATCGCCTGTCACCGTGGTGCCTGCCGCGATATACGCGCCGCTGCCGACTGTCACCGGCGGGACCAGATTCGTATTGCAGCCGATGAACACGTTGTCGCCGATGACAGTCCGGTGTTTCCGGAAGCCGTCGTAATTGGACGTGATTGTGCCGCAGCCGAAGTTGACGTCCTGTCCCACGTCCGCGTCTCCGACGTAGGTCAGGTGGCTCATTTTGACGCCCCGGGCGAAGCTGGCGTTTTTGATCTCCACAAACGCGCCGGCTTTGCAGTCCCTGGCCAGCCGGCAGCCCGGACGGATATGGGCATAGGGGCCGACATGGACGTTTTCCTCCAGAATGCTCTCAAAGACCTGGGAGGCGTTGACCACGCTCCCGTCCCCGATTGCGGAGTCGATCAGCATCGAGTTTGGACCCACCTCGCACCCGCAGCCAATGACGGTATGTCCCCGCAGGATGGTTCCCGGCAGGATGATCGTACCGGAACCGATTGTAACACGCGGGTCGATAAAAGTGCTGTCCGGGTCCAGGACGTTGACGCCGGTATTCTGGTGATACGCGGCAATGTCCTCCTTAACGGCGCGCTGAAGCCGGATCAGCTCCGGCACCGTATGAAACGAGAGCATCATGCTTCCCACGGGCAGCATTGCCTCCCGGACCTCCTCAATCCAGCAGCCGTCGGCGAACTCTCCGGCGTCTCTCAGCCATTCGTCCTCTGTTCCCACGGCGCAGGCGGCGTCTTTTGGGAAGCAGGCGGCGGCCTCGTCGTGGTACTCCGGGTCGCACACCACATAGAACCGCTTCACGCCCTTTTCCGACCACGCCCGCATACACCATTCCAAAACCGGGCAGAATAACGCATCCTGAAGCATCAGCGGTTTCCCGTTGTAGGTTTCCACGGAATCGCCGGTTAAAAACACCGCGATACATTTCTTATCCACAAATGTCTCCCCCTTCCTGTCTGAAGTCCTTTCTATTATAACAGATACGGCGTTTTATGCAAGGGTAATTTTTGAAAACGGCACGGCCGGCTGTTTTTTCTTCCGGCGGCGGTTCCGGCTGTCCTTGCAGTGAGGCTATTTGCACAAGGAAACGTCCTTCTGCGGGGGAAAGTTTTGGCAGTTTGAGGGAAAAGCTGGGGGGACACAGGAAATTTACAAATTTATTGGAAAAAAATATGTATTTATGCTTGAATTTACAGTCGTTTTGTTTTACAATATGCTTGCTATGGTCGAGCGTGTGCGCGCTCCGAGAGGAGGAGGGACTATGCTGCATATCGTACTCGTGGAACCGGAGATCCCGCCCAACTGCGGCAATATCGCCAGAACCTGCGCCGCCACAAACAGCTGCCTGCATCTGGTGGAACCGCTGGGCTTCGATATCTCCGACCGGGCGGTAAAGCGCGCGGGCCTGGATTACTGGCATCTGGTGGAGGTGACGGTACACCGGAACCTGCCGTCGCTGTTCCAGAGCTGCCCGGAAGCGGCACAGGACTTGTGGCTTGCCACCACCAAAGCCCCCCAGGACTACAGCCAGGCCCGTTTTTCTCCCGACTGCTGGCTCTTTTTCGGCAGGGAGACAAAGGGGCTTCCGGAGGGATTCCGGGAACAATATCGGGACCGGTGCATCCGCCTGCCCATGGTCAGCGACGCCCGCAGTCTCAATCTTGCCAACAGCGCCGCCGTATTGATTTATGAGGCGCTCCGGCAGAATGGTTTTCCGGGGCTTCAGCACGCCGGTGAAATGGCGTAAATCCGGATACCATATTTTAAGTTGTACAGCCAATTCAAACATTACAAAGTTTTGAAAGGAGTCATGAGAAGCAATGAACTACAACAAAAAGACGGTCAAGGACATCGATGTGAAGGGCAAAAAGGTCCTTCTGCGCTGCGACTTCAACGTGCCGCAGGACAAGGCCACCGGCGCTATTACGGATGATAAGCGCATCCGGGCCGCGCTGCCCACCATCCAGTATCTGCTGGACCAGGGCGCCGCCGTGATCGCCTGCTCCCACCTGGGCAAGCCCAAGAACGGACCGGAAGCCAAATTCAGCCTCGCGCCCGTGGCAAAGCGGCTGAGCGAGCTGCTGGAGGGCAAAGAAGTCATTATGGCCGCCGACGTGGTGGGCGAGGACGCCAAAGCCAAAGCCGCCGCCCTCCAGCCCGGACAGATTCTGCTGCTGGAAAACACCCGTTTTGAGAAGGGCGAGACCAAGAACGATCCCGAGCTGGCAAAAGCAATGGCGTCTATGGCCGAAGTGTACGTGTCCGACGCGTTCGGCGCTGTCCACCGCGCCCACGCTTCCACCGCCGGCGCCGCCGCGCATCTGCCCGCCGTGTCCGGCTTCCTGATTGAAAAAGAGCTGGATATTATGGGCAAGGCTCTGGCCGACCCCAAACGTCCCCTGGTGGCGATTCTGGGCGGCAGCAAGGTCTCCTCCAAGATCGGCGTGATCAATCACCTGCTGGACATCGCGGATGTCATTATTATCGGCGGCGGCATGGCGTATACGTTCGCCAAGGCCCAGGGCGGCAGCGTCGGAACCAGCCTGCTGGAGAGCGACTGGCTGGATTACTGCAACGAGATGATCGCCAAGGCCAAAGAAAAGGGCGTAAAGCTGCTCCTGCCCGCGGATACCCTGTGCGCAAAAGAGTTTTCCGCCGACGCCGAGCCCGTGCTGCATGACACCATGTCCATTCCTGACGGTATGATGGGCATGGATATCGGACCCAAGACAGTGGAAGAATATTCCGCCGCGGTCAAAGACGCCGGAACGGTCATCTGGAACGGACCCATGGGCGTGTTTGAGTTCCCCAAGTTCGCGGAGGGCACCCGCGCAATCGCAACCGCGCTGGCCGGTACGGACGCAATCACCATCATCGGCGGCGGCGACAGCGCGGCGGCAGTGGCGCAGATGGGCTTCGCCGACAAGATGACCCACATTTCCACCGGCGGCGGCGCGTCTCTGGAGTTCCTGGAAGGCAAGGAGCTGCCGGGCGTAGCGTGCCTGCTGGACAAGTAAGTAATAAAAATTCGGTCGGGGGCGGGGCCGTTCTGGTCCCCCCTTACTTAGAAAACTTATATATACAGGAGAGATACTGTTATGAACCGTAGATATCGCAAGACAATTATTGCCGGAAACTGGAAAATGAATAAGACCGCCACCGAGACGAAGAAATTCGCCGAGGACCTGAAACAGATCCTGCCCCGCGCCAAATGGTGCGAGGTGGTGGTGTGCGTTCCGTTCGTGAACATTCCCGCCGCCCTGAAAGCGTTCAAGGATATGCGCGTGGCCGTGGGCGCGGAGAACCTGTATTTCGAGCCAAACGGCGCTTATACCGGCGAAGTGTCTGCCGACATGCTGAAGGACCTGGGCGTCAAATATGTGATTATCGGCCACAGTGAGCGGCGTCAGTATTTTGGCGAGACCGATATCACTGTCAACAAGAAGGTCCATGCCGCTCTGGAAGCCGGACTGCATCCCATCATCTGCGTCGGCGAGAGCCTGGAACAGCGCGAGATGGGCGTTACTATGGAACTCATCGCGCTGCAGGTGCGTTCCGCGCTGGCCAACGTTCCCGCGGAAAAAGTCCGCAAGTGCATCATCGCCTATGAACCCATTTGGGCCATCGGCACCGGACGCACCGCTACCGCAGAACAGGCGGCGGAAGTCTGCACGGCTATTCGCGCGTCCATCCGCAACCTGTACGGCGCGCGCGTTGCCCGTTCCGTCACCATCCAGTACGGCGGCTCCATGAATCCCAAAAACGCCGCGGAACTGCTGGCACAGCCTGACGTGGACGGCGGCCTGATCGGCGGCGCGGCCCTGAAGCCGGATCAGTTCGTGGATATCATCAATGCGTCCAACCAAGACTAAAATATTTTCAGTACCCGTTGACGGCGGGTACTGTACTATCATGCCAGAAAACGAGGTTAAGTTATGAACAAAACACCTACCACTTTAATCATCATGGACGGCTTTGGCCTGCGGGAGCCGACCGAAGGCAACGCCGTGGTTCACGCAAAAACTCCCGTATTAGATAAACTGTTCGCCGAATGCGCCCATACGACCCTGTCCGCCTCCGGTCTGGACGTGGGCCTGCCGGACGGGCAGATGGGCAACAGCGAGGTGGGGCATACCAACATCGGCGGCGGCCGCGTGGTGTTCCAGGACCTGCCCCGCATCACCCGCTCCATTGAGGACGGCAGCTTCTTTGAGAATCCCGCCTACTGCGCCGCTATGGACGCCTGCAAAGAAAAAGGCAGCAATCTGCATCTGTACGGCCTGCTCTCCGACGGCGGCGTCCACTCCCACAACACCCATTTATGGGCCCTGCTGGAGATGGCAAAGCGCCGGGGCGTGGAAAACGTGTATATCCATGCTTTCCTGGACGGCCGCGACGTGTCCCCCACCAGCGGCAAGGATTTTGTCGCGGAGACGGTGGCGAAGTGCAGAGAAATCGGCGTGGGCAAAGTGGCGACGGTCATGGGCCGTTACTACGCCATGGACCGCGACAAACGCTGGGAACGCGTGGAGCAGGCCTATGACGCGATGGTCTACGGGCAGGGCATCCAGGAGCGCGACCCCGTGGAGGCGGTAGCCAAATCCTATGCCCGGGGCGTGACGGATGAATTTGTGGAGCCGGTCGTTTGTGACAGCGATGGCATGATCTCGGACAACGACAGCATTATTTTCTACAACTTCCGCCCCGACCGCGCCAGAGAGATTACCCGCGTGTTTGTAGACCCCGCCTTTGACGGGTTCAAGCGGGAGTTCTTCCCCCTGACCTATGTCTGCACCACGGAATATGACGCCACCATGCCCAACGTACAGGTCGCCTATCCCCGGAATCTGGTTGCCAACGGCCTGGGCGAGTACCTGAGCAAAATGGGCATGACCCAGCTGCGCATCGCCGAGACGGAGAAATATGCCCATGTCACCTTCTTCTTCAACGGCGGCGTGGAGACCGTGTTCCCCGGCGAGGACCGCTGCCTGATCCCCTCCCCGAAGGTGGCCACCTACGACCTCCAGCCCCACATGAGCCAGCCCGAGGTCACCGCCGAGGCCGTCAAGCGCATCAAGAGCGGCGCTTACGACGTGGTGATCCTGAACTTCGCCAACTGCGATATGGTGGGCCACACCGGCGTGTTTGAGGCCGCCGTGAAGGCCGCCGAGGCGGTGGACGACGGCGTGAATCAGGTGGTGAACGCCCCACGTGAGATGGGCGGCGTGGCCATCATCCCCGCCGACCACGGCCACGCCGAGCACATG
>CAMWQV010000163.1 GCA_947176425.1 uncultured Clostridia bacterium | reverse complement strand
CCCGACAATGAGGGCATGACCAGCAGAAACGCAATTTATACCACGGACGGCAGCGGTCAGATCGTATTGTCAAAGGTGTCTCCGGGTACTTACATCGTGACCGAGGTAAAAACGCTGGAGGAATATATTCTGGATGCAACGCCTCAGACAGCAGTGGTCAATGCTGGTGACACAAAGACATTGACCTTCCGGAATACACCCAAAGGCGCGCTGGTCGTCTGGAAGTATGATTCCGTCACCGGCGCAGCAGTGAAAGACGCCGTATTCCAGATCAAGAACATCACCGCAGGAGCTGGCGGAAATGTGATTGGTACCTATAAAACATCGGCAAACGGCAGCTTCACCGTGACGGACTTGGATGCGGGTACTTATGTCGTGGATGATGCACCGAGGACAGCAGTGGTCAAAGCGGGCCAGACGGTGGAGCTGGAGTTCCGCAATCAGCCGACAGGCTCTCTGCTGATTCGGAAAGTCTGTTCCGTGAATCCCAGCACGACATTGAAAAATGCGGAATTTAGGGTGGCCTACTCGGACGGCACGCTTGTCGGTAATTCCAACGGTATTTACAGAACAGATGAAAACGGAGAGATCCGGATCAATAACCTGATTCCCGGTAAGAGCGTTGTAATCACAGAGACAAAAGCGCCCGCCGGGTTCCTCATCGATACCCAGTCCCAGACAATTATGATTCTGTCTGGGAAAACCGTCACCCTGACCTTTAAGAATCAGCCTACAGGCAAACTGATTATCCAAAAGCGGGACAGCGATACCAACGATCCGCTTCCCGGCGCACAGTTCCGGATCACAACCGCCGCTGGCTGCGAGGTCGGACTGGACGGTGTAATTGGTACTGCAACCCTCACGCAAAATGGAATCTTTACGACCGATAGCAACGGCGAAATCCGTATCACGAACCTTGCTCCTGGCGCTTATGTGCTGACAGAGGTGAAAGCTCCGGCAGGGTATGTGATGGATGAACCCAGCACCAATGTGGTGATTGGTACGAACGGCGATACACAGACTGTCATCGTAACAAATACGAAGAAGGGCGGATTGATCGTTGAGAAGTACGACAGTGTAACGAAGCAGCCCCTTTCCGGTGCGCGGTTTAAGATCATCACCGCCAGCGGGGAGCTTGTGCCGGACAATGAGGGCCTTACCAGTTCCAACGGCCTTTATACTACGGACCGCAACGGTCAGATTGTCCTCTCCAAGCTGCTGCCTGGAACGTATGTCGTCGCAGAGGATTCGGCGCCGGATTATTACCGGAAAGATCCTACCCCGCAGACAGTGGTAGTGAATGCCGCAGACACGCAGACGGTCCGATTCTACGATGATCCTCTCTGTACTCTGACCATCCTGAAACGGGATGCCGTAACAAAGAAGCCACTGGCGAAAGCGGAATTCCTGGTTCGGGACAGCGAGGGCAAGGCAATCGGCCCCAGCAACGGCAGGTATATCACTGGTACAGATGGTACCGTGACGGTTACCGGTCTGGAACCCAACGCTACTATCATAGTTTCTGAGACAAAAGCGCCTACAGGATACATTTTGGATGAGACGCCGCAAAATATTGTTGTGCGCACAGGTGTTGCCAACAGTCTGATTTTTGATAATCAGCCCGGCACAACTTTGATTATCAAGAAGTTCATTGAGGGGACAGAGAATGAGCCACTGTCCGGCGTAGCGTTCAAAGTCATTGACGGCAGCGGCGCGGCAGTCGGCCCGGACGATGGGATTTATTACACCGACAAAGCGGGAGAAATCGTCCTGTCCGGTATCGAACCGGGAACCACCGTCACCGCACGCGAAATCAAGACAGTGGAGGGCTTCGTCCTGGATGGCACGCCCCAGAATATTCTGATTAAAGGCGGAGAAGTGCAGTCACTTACCTTCTGGAACAAGCGCGACAACTCCCTGACCATCCTGAAGCAGAGTACCGACAAGACTCCGCTGACCGGAGCGGTGTTCCATGTGACGGATGAGGACGGCGCGGCTATCGGCACGAACAACGGACGCTATACCACTGACCGGAACGGACTCATCACCATTACTGGTCTCCAGCCAGGACAGGTGCTGATTGTTACCGAAGAAAAAGCGCCTGACGGATATGTGCTGGACATGACCCCCAAAACCATCAAGATCAAGCAGGACGTGGCCAACAGCCTGATTTTCGAGAATGCCCGTACCGGCAAGCTCATCATCAACAAGTACAGTTCTGTGGACAGAAAAACGCCTCTGGAGGGTGTGACTTTCAAAATCACCACCACGAACGGCGATTTCCTCCCGGACGAAAACGGGAAGATTTCCAGCAATGGCCTCTACTATACTGACAGCAACGGTCAAATCATGCTCAACAGCGTGGTTGGTTCCGTTGTCGTCACCGAAGTGCAGAGCATTGATGGCTATACCATCAGCGACGCCAACCGGACGCAGACCGTGGAGGTCAAACCGGATGATACGCAGACTTTGTACTTTTACAATGATCCGCTGTGCAGCCTGACCATTACAAAGGTGGATTCCGTCACAGGAAAGCCTGTTCCCAATACGGAATTTACGGTCAAGGACAGCAGCGGCAATGTTATCGGCAAGTATACCACCGGCAAAGACGGCACGGTCACGGTAACCGGTCTTGTACCGAACAGTACGGTGGTTGTTACCGAAACTAAAGTTCCCACAGGCTATGTGCTTAACTCCGTTCCTCAGACCATCCAGGTCAAAAACGGTACAGGCAACAGCCTGACCAGCGGTGCGGCTGGCAGCTCCGGTTGGAGCAGCAACGGGAATGATCTCACTTTTGAGAACGATCCCAAAACAACTCTTACCATCGAAAAATACCTGGAAACCGAAACCGGCAATCAGCCTCTGAAGGGCGTGACGTTCCTCGTTACCGATTCTTCCGGGCAACTATTCGGGTTAGGTGTGGAATCTCCGCCACGGTCATTGACCCCGCCATCCGGCGGAGCTTCGGGCTGCGGGGCGTTGCCGTCATAAGGTTCCGTGCCGTCGGACGGAAAGCCATGGAGGACGATCCCGCCGGGCAACGGGCCTTTCGGGGGCGGCATGCTGCCCGGATCGTAATCAGGCGGGAAAGCATCGTCGTCATCATCGTCCTGGTAGTCCGCATCCAGGATTTTGTCCATCGACAGCGGGAATTTGAACCGGACGTTCCTGACGAGGTCGCCTCCCTGCTGGGGTTCCGGGAAAATCTCGACGCGCTCCAGGATGCGGTGCATCAGCCCGCGCCGCTGTTCGGCGGACCAGCTTTCGATGGACCCCGCAAGCCGGTGGAGTATGTCCAGTACCTGCTCGAACGTCTGGACTCCGGCCTGGGCATTGCGGAGCCGGATGGAGGCTTCCTCGATCCGGTCGTCCAGTTCGGATATGGACTGGTTCTGCTGGCGCAGGATGCCCTGCATGTCGTTGAACATCGCGTCGTACTGGTCATCATCCGCATCCAGGGCCGCGATCCTATTGAGTAGCCTAGTCTTCTTCCGGGCCTCCTTCTTCCGAGCTTCCTGGAGCTTTTTCAGGTTCTCCGTCAGTTCGTCCAGATCATCGCTGCTGCCAAACGCCTGAACCAATCCCTTCCGGACCGCCAAGTTATCCACGGCCTGCTGGACGATCCTGGTCACCTGCTCGTCCAGGGCGTCCTGCCGGACGCTGTGGGTGTACGTACAGATCTTGCCGGTGGCGATTTTGGTATTCTTGCAGACGTAATAATATATCTCGGAGTAGAACCCGCCGGAGCCGTCCTTCTTTTTCTTGCGGTTCACCGCGCCGTACATGGGTGAGTCGCAGACCGGACACCTGACGATGCCAGACAGCACGTGGACGTGCTTCGGGCCGTAATGCTCCGGGGCCTTGTTGGCCGTGGCCTTCCGTTTGGCCTGGACTTCCTCCCAGAGTGCTTCGGAGATGATCGCTTCGTGTATGCCATCATATATTTCGTATTTGTCGCGCTTGATGGCGCGGTACTCGTTCCGCTTTCCCTGGATTTTCTCCGTCCCGAAGCGTCCGTGGACAATCTTGCCGGTGTATACGGGGTTGTCCAGCATGGACTTGACGAAGAAGTCCGTGAACGTGTCGTGCCTGCGGGTCTGGCGGACCTCCCGCCGGTACCCGTTCCGGTTCAGCCACTTGGCGACCCCGGAGTATCCCATGCCGGTGTGGGCGTATTTCTCGAAAGCCAGCCGGACAATTGCCGCCTCTTCCTCATGCACAACCAACCGTGCGTTCCTGCCGTCGGTATCCTTCTCAACCCTGTAGCCGAAGGGGGCTACACCGGCGTTCCACTTACCTTCGCGGGCTTTCTGTATCCGGCCCGCCATGGTCTGAACGTGTATGGTATCCCTTTCCATCTCGGCGAAGGCAGCGAGCATGGCAATCAGCACCTTGCTTGACGTGGCCGCACTGTCGATGTTGTCCTGGGTCGCGATCAGATTGACGCAGCAATCCTCCATGATCTGCAGGTTGTTCATCACGTCGGCGGTGTTCCTCCCAAACCGGGACAGCTTGTATACCAGGACATAGTCCACCTTGTCCGGGTTGCCGTTTTGAATCCGGCCTATCATCTCCCGAAACGCCGGGCGGCCTGTGGTGTTTTTACCGGACTTTCCCTCATCCCTGAACTCTTCGACTACCTGCATGTTGTGCTCTTTCGCTGCCCACATCAGCGTCTCGTGCTGGGCATCCAGGGAATAGCCTTCGATCTGTGATTCCGATGAGACGCGCAGGTACAGGTAGCAGCGCAGTTGTTTCTCTTTGCCGGGCATGAGCCACGCCCCCTTTCTTGTATAATTTTATCTTATTTGCAGGCAACTTTCAAGCATAAGCAGGAAGGCAAAACATAAGAACAGGCCAGAGGAATATCTGACCCGTTCTGCTGTATTAAAAAAAGCAGCAGGGACACAGGGTTACACCCGGCAGGCCCGCCGCTCCAGCGCCAGCAGCGTCAGCTCCCAATGGAGGTCATCGGCGCACTGGCCGCGAGGGGGCAGGTGCTTCACGGCGCACAGCGTATCCCAGGACAAACCGCATAGCCCGTGAGCAGCGAGCATATTCCTGCATTCATACGTCAGCCGGCCAAAGCCATGGTGTCCAACCCGCTGCATGATATGAAAGGCGTCTTCCCCACCGACGCCGTGCCGCACACACAGGTCATAGACATTCTCCTGCGTCCCGATCAGGTGGTCAAATCGGTCGGGCCTTCCCATAAGGTGATCCGCCTGGTCCCAGATTTCCGGGGCAAGGGACAGCCCCATGACCTTCACCATGTCCGGGAATGTCCTTGGCTCCAAGGCACAGGCAAGATCCAGGAAATCATTCCGGCGGTCCAGTTCGGGGATGCCGGTCATGTCCATGAGGTATACGCTGGCGATCAGATCTTCATCGAAAATAACCTCGCTGGCCGTGCCGCTTCCGGCCTGCTGCCTCGCCTGCCCCACGCGGCTCATAAGTTCGCTGGGGCACAGCTTGAGACACGGGTACTTATGAGCGGGACCGTATGCGCCAGATGACTTAGGGATGATGACAACTCCCCACGTCGTCGTGACAGGCAGCCCGAAAAGCACGTCGCAATCCGGTAAAAGCTCCCGCAGGTGTACCCGGAGGTCATTCAACACCTCGTTGGCAGCAGGGAGAACGGTCTCCGGCATCTGGCTTCCGTCCAGTCCCAGGCAACTCTCC
>CAMWQV010000162.1 GCA_947176425.1 uncultured Clostridia bacterium | reverse complement strand
CGCTGCGGGCGTGTCCATTTTTATTTGAAGATCCCGAGCCATACTCACTTTGTAATTCTCTGGGGCGGTCACGAGCTTCATTACATCGGCATAATAGTCCAGATTGCCAACGATTTTCGCGCCGCCCTCAATGGCCCACTGTCCAAAGAGTGTACTCAATGCCGCAACCTGACGTTCCTCCGGCAGCTGGTCGATTGCCTGGAAGATTTTCTGCATGGTCCCCACGCCATCCTCCTGCATGGACTTTGCCACGCCTTCCGCCGTGAAGCCTAATTCTTCCCACTGGCTCTTCATAGCTTTTGTGGCGCTGGACCCTTTGCTTATCCGGGTATATATATTCTTGATGCTGGTGGCGACTTTTGCAGCATCCACGCCCATAGCCAGCATAGCTGTACCCATGGCGGCAGTCGCGTCGGGATCAATACCCGCCACTTGACCCAGGCTTGCCGTGTCGTTGACCACCTGCGCAATTTCCGCCGCTGTGGTAGCGTTGTTCGCGCCCAGGTAGTTAATCTGGTCTGCCAGCGTCATGATCTGCTCGTGGTTCATGCCGAACGCAACTTCCCATTTCGCCGCCCAGTCTCCAGCTTGGTCGGCAGAAATGTCCATCGCCTTTCCCCACATAGCAGCGTCCTTTAAGAATCCACCGGTAATTTCATTCATGTCCTTGCCGGATTGTCCAGCTGCTGCGGCCAGCCGCGTCAGGTCCTCCGCTGTGTACGGAATTTGCGTGCTCAAATCCAGTATGGCATCCTTCATCTCGGCGTAGTTCTGGGCGTAGGTATTTCCATTGTCCGCTATCTGGTCGCTGATTTTTCCGTCGGCGTCGGCTATGCCGTCCACATACTTCACGACATCGGCCATCTGGTTTTCAAAGTCAGTTGCCGCCCTGGTGCAGTTCGTGATAACGGCAACAGTCCCTGTAGCGAGAGTACCCATAGCCGCAAGTCCCATTGTTCCAATGCGGCCGACACTTTGCGCCAAATCGCTTATACGGCTCTGCGTTCCGTTAATTGCCGCCAGCAGGCTTTTGTCCATCTTTCCGGCAATGCGGATTGTCAGGTCTAATGTTTTGCTGCCCGCCATTCTTTCGCCACCTCGTTATACAACTCCACAAAGTCCCTTGCGGGTAATTTCATATACGGAAACGGGTCGCCTCCTGTAGCGGAGGCCAGTCGGATTGCCGCTTTACGCAGTGCCTTTGCGCCGCCTTTTACTCGAAAAAATCCGCGTCTTTGACCGCATCTTTCAGCTTCAGCAGTTCATACAGGGGAAGACCGGTAAAAAGCTCTCTCGGCTTATTTACCGCCATGCTGGCGATTATACAGGCGTACAGGTAATTGAAGGTGTTTTCCGTGATAATAAAGCCCTCCCGCGCCATGATGTTTTCCGCCGCGCTTTCGTTCAGCACGCTCATGTCGGCAATAGGAGAAAGATCGAACTCCGTAAACTGCTCCCCGTTGAAGTAATAGGGCTTTTCCAGCTGCATTGTGCTGTTGCCTGCGCCCTTTTCCTTGCTTCTGGTGTTGATATATCCCACCACTTCGGCTTGGACCTGCTTTCCTGCACGGCGCGGCATCAGTTTGAAAAACTCAATGGGCAGTCCGCTGGCCCTGGCCGCGATTTCCATTGCAAACGCCGTGGTCGTTTCACACAGCAGAGAAGTTGCAACCTCGTTTTGGTTGAACAGTTTCTTCTGCGCGTCGATAGCATCCCTGATTGTCAGGTTATCCAAACCGCTCAGGTCAATTTCTGTATACTCCTGCCGCTCGAATGTGTACGGCTTTTTCAGCGTGATAATATGCGCCCGCTCTTCTTCCTGTGCGGTTTCTACGGTTTTGATTTCTTCTGACATGGTGATGTCTCCTTCCAATTATGCCTGCCCCAGTACAAAATCCGGGGCAGGCTGATTTTATAGTTGATTCCGTCAGGTCATGCCGCGCACTTCCGCCAGCATATCGACGCCGTTGATGTTGTAGACTTGATTCAGCTTGTCGATTTCCATAATCACTTCGCCGTCCACCTCGACCAAGATGTACGTCAGCTCCAAAGTGACAATGGCCTCCATGCTGTTGCTTTTCTCGATTTTCCCCAGCTTGACCTTCTTGACCCGGCCCATCTCCACGATGCGCAGGCTCTTAAAGGCATAGCCTCCGCCGGTGCTTTTATCCATCACCTGCTGCGCGGCACGGAAGGTCAGGTTTACGGCGTTCAGCGGGTTAAGCGCGTTTACCGCCGAACTGTACAGGGTGTTGAACTGGATTTCCTGTTCCATGCTCTCGAACTGGCCCAAGGTTGGGCTGTCGATCTCTCCGTTGACGCCCATGCCGGACACGGTGCTGGTCTGCATATTGACCTCCGGCAGCGTATGAGAGGCGGCAACACCAATCATTTTTACGCCGTCCAGATAGGCGTTATATTCGTTAATTTTCTCCGGGATGTAGTTGTCGCTAATCATTAGTCTGCTCCCTCCTTTAGCTGAACAGCCTGCTTAAAGCGTCCGGGTCAAACTCCAGGATATTTTCAATATCCTCCGCTGGGAGGTAGGGCGTCAAATACTGGTGGAAGGTAATCTTCCCATTCAGGAGGTCAGTGGTCGGGTTCTCGTCCTCGTTGAACGTGATTTCGTATCTGGCGCAGATGTCCCTTGCAACAAAGCTGTTGCCGCGCACATTCTCGCTGTCCACAATGGCCTCAATCAATCGGGGGTTGGCTGGGTTGTCCACCTCCTGGAAATAGGCCAAAATGAAGGTGTTGGCCGTCCAGCAGAAGAAGCGCCGCACAGAAAACCAGCGGTCCTTCGGGTCGGAGTTGCCCGGATAGCAGGCGGTATTGTTTCCCCACAGGCGGAAGCCGTTCATGTTGAGGAAGGTTGCCACACCAAAGCCGCTGACAGTGTTTGCCTGTGTCTGGTCCAGCATGATTTCCGTACCATCCGCGAGACAGACTGCGCCGATGGAGATGGTTTTGTTGCTGGGACTGACGTTGGGCGTGTCGCCGTTCACCGCGTCGGTGTAGGCGGTCAGAGAAGCGGCAAGGGAGGACCCGCTGTACACCACATCGCCCAGTTTTCCGTAGCCCCACACCGCATATGCATTGGGGTCGGTCACAGCCTGCTTTTCCTTCTGTTCCTTCACGTCAGTGTACTTGGTTGCGCCCTCCGCCGTGCTGTCGATGTCGATAACGGCAACAGCTTTGAAAACGCCGTTGATGTCCTTGGTTTTAGCTTGCAGCGCAGCCGCTACATTGGGATTCGCGCTGAAACGCGGCGCAAGCAGGATTCCGGGCGTCATAGTCAGTTTGGGATAAATCTGCCGGATAACCTCCATGCCGGTTTCTTTTCCTGTGTTTACATCTACGCCGCCGATGATGTCGCTGGGCGTTACCAGCTTGGGGTCCAGATATTTCCCGCTCACAGTCAGCGCAGACGCGCCGCCGGTCAACGCAATAGTCAGTGTACCGTCGTCGTTGAAAAGGGTTGCGTAGTCCACATCCTTTTCCAGTTCCTTTTCTCCGTCCATTATTTTCAGCGTAGCAGGGAGAACTCCGGCAATCTCCAGATGCGCCACGCCATCAGTTACTTCCAGCTCTGTTTTCTCAATATCGGCGCTGTGCTTTGCAGGGTCCAGTACATTGATAAGCACCAACGGACCGGTATTGACAATCTGGAAATTGACGCTGATGCTTTCGCAAAGCGTATAGGCGGCAAAGTCACTGCTGTACCCAACAGCTCCCACGGCTTCCGGGTAGCTCTGCACCAGCAGCGGCTTGTTGACTGCCGCCGCCGGGTCCTCCAACATATTCACCGGGGCTGTGCCGATAATGACCTGCAGCCCAGCCGTCCCAAGAACAGGCGCAGTCAGTCTGGTTGCCTGTTCCTGGACGTATACGCCACGTTTGTATGCCATAGCCTGTTTGCCCTCCTGTTACAGTTCAGATTTGACTTTCTTGTACACGATTGCTTCCGCCGTGCCGGGAGTTTCCAGACGCTTTCTGACGCTGGCAAACTGCGCTGTAGAGACGATCAGCCCGCGTACTGTGGGATGCTCCCGGATAAACTCTTTCAGCGGTTCAGGGATTCCGCCCATGTACGTTGTGTACTGCCGCGCTACGCCGCGCACGCTCGGCCCACAGTACACGCACGGATTGGGGATATTGACAAATTCGTCCGACTCCGGCTCCTTGATGGGAGTTTCCTCCTCGTCAGCCTGCTCCAGCTCCTCGACGGGAGTTTTCTTCTCATCGGCCTGCTCTGCCTCCGGGGTTATGTCTTCCTGCTTCTGTTCCTCGGCGATCTGCTCCGCCTTTGTCTGATTCTTCTTTTTCGCTGCCATAATCACAACATTCCTTTCAATTCAGTGTCTTGTGTCAGTGCGGGAGCTGTGCAGGTGAGGACGCACGCTGCGAAATAGTATGGCGGCGAAGTGTCCTGCTGGATTGCCCACGCAATGGGTTTGAGGATAGTAAACGCGCCCCCAAAATAGGGACGCGTACATACGCGCTGTATAATATCTTCTTTAATGTTTGCCACGTCCCGAAATCCTTCATGTTTGGTTCCGGTATCGTATGCGCAGATGGTCAAACTGAACTCGACCAACTGCGGGCTGTCATCGTCTGGGATCTCTCCGCCAGTCATAGTTACCTTGATGTACGGCGCTGCCGAACAATCAAAGTCCACGTCCTCGTCGTTGTCCTTCGGTATGTCAATATCCTGCCGGAAAATTTTCAACGGTTTTCGCCCTTCCTGCCCGATGAACTTTCTTCCCTCGAACAGTTCTTCCAGCATTTCTATCAGCGCGTCCTGGCATAGCTGCGGCGTCCTTCCGATGCCGGACTGCTCCACTGCATTTATATAGTTTGTCATCGCTTTACTCCATTATCTGTACCGCGCTATGATCCAGTTCACCCGGTCTTGGATGCGATCCATTAAATACAACTCTACATCGTCCTGTATCTCCAGCCATACTTGCGCATGCATAGCCGCCGCGCTGGGCGCTCCCATCGTTTGCAGCTTTTCAACCTTGCCATGTTCGTTTTGCCACCTTGGACGGCCCCGCGCTGTTCTTGTGTTCTTGGATGCGGAGCCAATAACACGCTGGACCATACCGATATGGCCGCTTTGAAATTTCATCAAAAAGCCCTTGCTCAAATTGCCTTTGCCCGGCAGCGGCTTCAGGGGAGAGCTGGCAAGCACGCGGGCTTTGTAGAAACTGGGAGAGTGCCGGAAAACGTCTCCGCCGGTATATGCCTGGGTCGGGTTGTTCTCAAAATATCCCAAGTCATTTCGCATTTTGGAGATAAATAGTGTAGCCGTCAAATCTTTGTCACTGGCTTTCTTCTTCTGCTTCAAATCGTTCAGATGCTTTTGACCGGCGGCATTCACTGTGTAGCGAGCCTTTGCCGCCGCAATCATCAGCTTGCGGGCCTGCCGTGCCGTCTGGTTGACTGCAACCTTTACCGCCGCCGGAGACCTGCCTTGCAGATCCCCCAGCGTCCGCGCTACGGTGTCCAGACCGTCTATCTCAATGGTGATGTTCTGGCCCTCCAGTTTCGCATGAACCGCTGTGTTGACTGACGCCATCAGCTTTGCCTTACCCTTTCCAGCGTCATACGATAGACGCCACCCTCGTCGTCACACTTCCTGATACTGTAGACCCGCTTCCGATCTATTACGATTCGCTTGCCCTGCTTCGGCTTTGGTCCATAGTCGTCC
>CAMWQV010000161.1 GCA_947176425.1 uncultured Clostridia bacterium | reverse complement strand
TTGCTGATACGGCTGCCGGCGTCGGCGGAGTTGACAATGGGCTTGCCGTTGGTGCGGTTGTACACCTTGATACCGGCCTCAATAGCCTTCTGGTTTGCGGTGTCGAGAGCCAGAGGCACATTGTTGAAGTTCTGCTGGAGCAGCTGTACCGCCCACTGCATCAGTTCCGGACCGTTGGATTCGGCAGGCCCGATATTGACATCCAGATAGGTTGCACCGGCGGCAATCTGTTCAGCAGCGCGTTTCAGAATGGGAGCCTCATCATAGCTGTCCATAGCGCGGCGGATGGCCGGGCTGATGCAGTGGATGCGCTCGCCGATGGTAACGAATTGCTGACTGGCGGGATCGTGGCCCTTGTAGGTAACGGGCTTGTCGTCGATCATATAAGGACCGGAGACAACGATCGGAGGTGCAGGAATAACCTTCTTCGGTGCGGGCGCGGGTTCCGCCGCGGCAGTCTCGCCTGCGGCAGGTGCGGCAGCCGCGCTCTTGTCCACATAGCTCTTTTTCCACTCCTCGTCGCGCAGGTACTTCACCAGCTGTACCGCCTCGGTCGTACCGACGATTACACTCCAATCAGGCAGCTTATCCTGAATCTCGCCCTTCATCACGGCCACTTTGCCAGGGATGATCAGCGCACGGCTCTTAATCTTGTTGGCGATATCGAACTCGTCAAAGAACTTTTTAATGGAAGAACTGGAGAACTTACCGGCAGCCCACGCGGTCAGGACGGACATACCGGACGCGTCGGTAATGAGCAGGTTCACGGGCACTTTGCTTCGCTCCAGCTCGCCGGACACCAGGAAGTAGGTCAGGGCGAAGTCCACGGTCAGGCAGCAGGGGCTGTTCTCATCTGCGCCGTTGATGGGATAGATGCCCGGATTGACCTTCATGGGCTTCTGCGGGTCGGTGAAGATATTCTGACGCAGGCCGTACAGAGGCAGGGCCTTTGCGTATGTCATCTCGGAGCAGACCACGATGGAGCCGTATTTGCAGGTGAACAGGCTCAGGAGGGCGGCTTCCAGATGGGCGTCGCCGTTAGAAAGGGCAGCCACGTTCACGATGGAAGGATAGCCGAAAGTACGGTCGCCGTCCTTCAGAGCAGCGCGGCGGATTTGTACGGCGTTGGCATAGGCGTCTTTCACGGACTTGGTGCCCACGTCCAGAATCAGGTTCTTATTTCCAGCGGCTTCCAGCTTCTCCACGACCTCATGGAGCTGTTCCAGGCTGTCGGCGCGGACACCCAGCAGCGCTTTGGCGCCGGTGGCAACTGCGCTCATGTCGGCATAGTTGTCAGCAGTTGCGCCGTTGACAATAATATTGCAGCCCGCGGCGGCCTCAACACCGGTTTTCATAGCTTCCACGTCGGTGCAGCTGAGAATCATAGGACGGTTCAGGGCTTTGGCCTTCGTGACCAGGGCGGCGTAATCGGCGGCGGACTTGTCGCTGCTGTGGCAGACATAGACCATCTCCACGTACATCCGCTCACTGATGCGCTCGTAATCCACATTGGGGATATTGGCCAGCACAGCGTCCTGTTTTTCCGCGTCCATGCAGTCGCAGACATGTACCGCATACAGAGTCTTGGAGACCAGCGTTTTTTCGTGACGGCTCAGAACGGTTTCGCCGCCCAGGGCCAGGTCGCCGACCTTATAGGACTTCATGGGGGGCGCGGTAGCTTCGGACAGGGTAGACAGGGCGGCCTCAGACATGTGGGGGCACTTCTCAATGGGGATCGCGCCGGAAGCCACTTTCATAGCAAACGCCATACAGGTGGGGTTGCCGCAGTCTTTACAGTTGGTTTTGGGGGTAAGCTTAAAAATGTCAAGACCTTTTAATGCCATGATTCCGGACCTCCTTACATCAGTGCGGCAACGAGCCGCGCAACGGTTTCCACAGATGTGGGATGTTTGAGGATAACGGCGTCGCTGCCGTAAGCGAGGCAGGCGGCGGCAGTTTCCACTTCCATATCGATTCCGCGTTCTTCAGCGCTGCCCCAGCCGGGGTTTTCGCTCTCGGGTGCGGTGGATTCCTTCACGCCCCAGGTTTCCACACCCACCGGGGTAATAATGGGCATTTGCAGGGTGTTGTCGTTCTGACTGAGGGCGGCGGCTTTAACGCGCTCCAGGGTGGAGACAACGTACTCAAAACCGTAACCGGCAGCGGCGGAACCGATGTTCATGGCAATATTCTGACCGTTCACACCCATTTGGGTAATGAGGACGTTCAGCTGCTTGGCAAGGTTGATATCCACGGCGGACTCCGCGCCCACTTTCTGGCCGTAAGCCATACCCGCGCCCGCGGCAACGCCCTTATAATTCTCCTCTTTCGCGCTCAGGACCAGGATGTTTTTGCCCTGGAGAGCCTCGGAGACTTTGGAGAACAGGTCGGCGTCTTTTTCGGCGTTCTTGCATCCGGCGACCACCAGGGGTTTATCGACAACTTCCGCCACTGCCTTCACATCGGCAACGCAGTCTTCAATAGACTTGTTGGCGCCGTTGGGGTCGGCAAGGTCGAAGCGGACGCAGACGAAATCCACATGTTCCAGTTCGGCGGCTTTTTTTGCGCGGTCGGCCAGGGTATCGCAGCCGGCGTAGAACTCTTTGAGGCCCTCGCTGGGCTGTTCGGGGTCGTCGGACACGTCGATTCCGATTTTGGGGCTGTTCGCAATCGCCGCGTCAAAGGTGTAGAGGTTGAAGACATTCTGGCCGCCCAGTGTGACAGCCTTGTCTCCGGTACCCAGCGTCAGCTCGTTGATCTTCGCGCTGAACACCTGGGGCTTCTTAGCAAATGGCATAATGGTTTGCTCCCTTCATAAAAATATCGGCCTATGTGAAAACATGAGATCGCTGTTTGTCAGGAAGTGTGTATCCCGAGTTTTTTCCAGATTTTTTGCAGGCCCTTCTCCGAAAAACCGATGGAGATATTGGGGTCAAAGAAGGACAGATATTGGGCTTCCTGGGCCAGATTGAGTCCTGCGGCTTCGCTGGCGGCGCGCTGGTCCTGGTATTTCGCCTGTACGCAGTGTTCGATGGGGGTACCCACCATACCCACCGCGTCGTACCGGGCTTTGGAGCGGTGTTTGACCGGCAGGCGGAACCGCTGCCAGCCTTTGAGCAGTTCGGGCAGCTCCTCGCCTAAAACCAGCTCCATCTCCTCCCAGTAGTCTAGGACGAATTTGACCGTTACAATACTGGCCTCTCCGGTGATGGCGCACACATGGTCCACCGCCGCCGGATTGACATGCAGGCTTCCGAACGTAGCCGGGGCAGCGGCGGCAGCGCTGGGGTCCGCCTTATGCGCTTCTTCCACAACTGTATGATTCGGGTCCATGAGGAACCGGTCCATTGCCACATAGCCGCAGCCCGGTTTTTTCAGTTTGCCGTATTTGACCGCCGCGGCCCGAGCGCCGAGATCAATCAGCAGGGTACGCCGTTCGGTCATGGCCCGGTCATACCAGCCGCACAGAGCCTGCGCGCCACCGTACCGAACATATTCCTGCAATATTTTTTCCTGCATATAAGCTGCCAGCTGTTCCCGTGCCTGGCAGTAGCGGCCCAGGTCATCTACCGCTTCCAGCTGGCCCTGTAATTGGAAACCTTCGCTCCACAGTTCCACCATTGTCTGGTTGGTGCTGTCGAAGCCCAGTGCGAAGCCGGTCCTGCCGGAGAGAAAATCCGCCTCCGTAGTTTCCGGAGAAATCTGGGCATAGCCGGTGAGTTGTTGTTCCATAAGTTATCGCTCCCATCGTCATTAAGATCACGACAGCGTCCAGCGGCTGTCACAGAGTCAGCTGATCGAAAATCCGGCGCACTGCCTGTTTGACAGGGCTGTCCTGCGGAACGGTCACGCTGGGACGCCCCTCGGCATCGTACTCATAGACGGTATCGTCATGGGGTACCACGCCGATCAGCTTCATCCCATATTTTTGGATCTCCTCCTGCACGCCGGCGTTCAGCTCGCCGCCCGGAGCGCGGTTGACGATCAGGCCCACTTCCTTTGCGCCCAGCTTCAAATCTACGATCATTTCCGCCAGCCGTCCTGCGGCCTGGATTCCCCGCCGGGAACAGTCGCTCACCAGCAGGATGGTATCCACCTGGGGCAGCACGCCGCGGCTGAGATGTTCTAATCCGGCCTCGTTGTCCACAACGATATAGCGGTAATTTTTCGCGTACTTGGCGACCTGGCTGGTCAGCAGGCCGTTGACAAAGCAGTAGCAGCCTTTTCCCTGGGTCCGGCCCATAACCAGCAGGTCATAGTCGTCGGCCTCGGTCAGCGCCTCGCTGAAGCGCATTTCTGCATAATCCGCTTTTGTCATTCCGCTGGGAATCGGATTTTTGGAGGACAGCTCCGCATTGGCGATATCTTCCCGGATATCCCCCAGAGTGGACTCTACCTCCACACCCAGCACTTCATTGAGATTGGAGTTGGCGTCCGCGTCCACTGCCAGTACCGGACCGTTCTTTTTTTCGCACAGGTACTCGATCAGCATTCCGCAGATCGTGGTTTTCCCTACGCCGCCTTTTCCGGCCAGGGCGATCGTTTGTGCCATAAGGAATACGCTCCTTTACAAGAAGATACAAGAAGAAATTTCCGTGGGCCGCACGGCTTTCTCTGCACAGCCGTGCGGCAGTGCTGGCTGGGGAAATCAGAGGTCAACGATACCGGATTCTTTGACGATACGCGCCACGTCGTCATACTTATTCAGCGCGTACAGGTGGATGCCGTCGATTCCGCAGGCGCGGTACTCGTCAATCTGGTTGATGGTGTATTCGATACCGGCTTCTTTGAACGCGGCTTTCTTTTCCGCGGCGGCGGCGTCGAACGGCTCCTTGTCGAAGGGGTTGGGGAAAATCCAATGCTTGGAGATGATCTCGCAGAGCTTCCGGGGCATCACGCATCCGTTGCGGCTGAGCGCCATATTGATGGTAGCGGCCATGTCAAGAATGGGCATGATACCCACGTCTACGGGCAGCCAGATACCGGCATTGCGGATCGCTTCCAGCCAGTATTTGAACTGGTCCATATCCCAGCAGAGCTGCGTCATGATATAGTCGGCGCCCTCATCCTGTTTCTGCTTGAGGAAACCGATATCCGCTTCCAGACTGCGGCAGGCGATGTGGCCTTCCGGGGAACCAGCGACAGCAATGGTGAACTTATCGCCGAACTCTTTGCGGACGAACTTCACCAGCTCGGTCGCATAGTGCAGGTCGCCGCCGGTGCCGGTCCAGCCGAAGGGCAGGTCGCCGCGCAGAGCCAGCATATGATTAATGCCGTGATCCAGGTAAGTCTGGAGCTGCTCTTTGATGCCGTCGCGGGTATTGCCGATGCAGGTGAAATGGGTCACAGGGGTGCATTTGCCGTCCTTCTGGATCTTGTCCAGGACTTCCAGGTTTTTGCCCACATTGGTTCCGCCGGCGCCGTAAGTGCAGGAAATATAATCCGGATTCAGGGTATACAGCTGCTCCAGCACGCCGCCCTCGCCGCACAGTTTTTCCATGCCAACGTCTGTCTTCGGCGGAAACACTTCAAAGGAAAATGCTGCTCTTTCTTCAAAAATTTCAGCTACGCTCATGATTCAGGGTCCTCCATATGTGTATTTTAAGCGGCAAAAAACCGCTTATTGATGAAACAGTTCAGATCGGGGTGAAACTGTAGCGTTTCAGAAGCCCGGCGGTATTCGTATGATAGATGACCGAGCCGTCCGCCAGGTCCTCCCGTTCGAT
>CAMWQV010000160.1 GCA_947176425.1 uncultured Clostridia bacterium | reverse complement strand
CAGACAGACAGCGCCGAATATAGTCCATAAGCATCACCGCCGCCGCCCGAACCGTCACACTCTCCCGGACCGCCAGAGACTGCGCGAAGCCCAGCAGATCATATTTCCGCCGGTCCTCCAACAGCTCGGCGGGCAGGGCGGTAGCAGTCTCCAGAAGCTGAAAAGCAGTCTCATCCTCCAAACGTTCGGGACGGCGGTAGTACCGCAAAAATGCTTTCAAAAACAACTCCCGGCGGTCCGGAGCGCACTTTTCCAGCAGCGAATTGACCACCATTTTCAAAGTAAAGCTGATCCACCGCCGGTGCTGCTGCATCAGTTTTCTGTTCGGATAGATAATCTTGTCCAGATACAGCCGCCACTGGTCCAGATCAGTAACCGCTCTGCTGTCTACAGGTGCGCCGGCAGGCCGTTCTTTTACGTACCCGGCATGGAATCTGGCAATGATCTCTCCCATCAGCGCAGCGGCCTGCCGCCGGATATCCCCCTCACGATGCATCAGCAATTCATAGAGAAACGCCAGTGTCTGCACTTTCTGCGGGATACTTAAATAGACGGAATAGGACTCAAACACACCCAAATACGCTCTCAGCCGTCTCCAATCGGTCTCGCCTCTGGCCATTTCCAGCAAACCGGCGAAGCTTCTCTGGCCTGTCAGTTTATTCATCAAGGCGATATTATGTTCGACTCCCTGTAACCGCAGAGCCTCTGCCGCCTCCGGCATATCCATCAGGGCGACATCTTTTCTCTCCTCCGGACCTCTGTACCCGCCTGCCAAGGAAGTATCTACACCCAGACTTTCCATATAGCGTTCAAAGTCCCTCAATTTTGCGTAAACAAAGGTGTAGCGCGTCCGTTTTTCCTCCGTCACGTCATCCAGCTTGCCCAGAATCACATCAAACGCTTCCGTAAGGGTAGAGATTTTTGTAATTTCCCGTCCGTCTTTACCCCGTTCCTGTTTCACACGGAAGTCAGCGTAGATCAAGATGAGGGATTCTACAGACAGATAGTCCAATTCCAGGTCCCAAACCGAATGATTTGCGGCCACATAGCCCAAATCCGGCATATGCCTTCTATGGAACCACTGCGCAGTGTAGTAGTAATGGAGATAAGGCACCCGTTCCCCCAACCTGCATCCGAACTTGCCGATATCATGTCCCGCCGCGCTTCCAGACGCCAGCGCCAAATCGACAGGCACTCCGGCACGTTTCAGGTCTCTGGCTACACTGAGGGCGACGAAATGCACTCCCGCAATATGCTCCAATGTCCGGAAAGGGGTTGCTTCCAACCCCAGGCGCATCATTTCATAAACATATTCTCTGCGATAACTGCGCAGAAACAGGCGGTAGCTGTCGCACTGGGGGCTGTCCGACACTTCATCTTCCTCCAGCAATTCCAGCTGCCACATAGGGTCAGCGGGCATGTCCGCACGTTCTGCATCCATCAGCACTTGGAGCAGGGAGAGAAAAAACACAGCGCCGGCCCCATGTTTTTCTCTGCGCGGTTCAAACTCACTTTCTGGGAACATTGATTTTCGGGCGAAGTCATAGGTAAACAGGAGCCATCCTTCCTCCGGTTCTGGGGACAGGGAATCCAACTCCTTCCGGCAGAGTTCGAGGACAGCGCCGCATTGCAGTCTGGTTCCGTCAAACAGGGGGACAAATTTCTGCAAATAATTCTGTTCTTCCAGCAGTGTCCGCAGCATCTCACGAAACGGGCCTAAAAATCTGGACGCCGGTAAAGTAGACACCCGCCGTATCAAACTCGCGCTCATCTGCCGCAGTCTTTTTTTATTCATGGCCGGGCCTCCTGAAAACTTAATTGTCTTCATTATGCACCAGTTTTGATCGATATGCAAGCATGAAATTATGCGTGTTATATTTTCCGGCATAACGGATTGACTTATTTACAGGAACTTGCTATACTCAGGACACGAAACTTAATTGAAAGTGAAAGATGCCAATGGAAACAAAATATTTAGAGCAAGTCAAAGAATTAATAAACAGAATTGCGGATTATTATGACTTGCCGACAGATGAACAAACGGAAGAAATGCGAAATATGACAGGTATGGAATGGGACGCAGAAGATTTGCAGATGGTATGCTGCGAATACTGGAGCCACAATTCATTAGAAGAAACCGCCTATTTCATGTTTCATGGGGATTATCCGCCTATCCATGAGGTCGATCTTATCTTTTGGAAATATAAACAGGGTGTTGTTTTGGACGATCAGGCAGTCTATGATAAATACCGTTTGGGAAAGGGAACGTTAAAGGCATTGGAAGCACTTCCGCTTGAAGAAATAATGCTGAAAATCAAAGAACGGTTTCCCGGCTGGCAACAGAAAATCCTTCCAGTAAACGACGATAAAAGTTGGCGATTTGATTGTTTAGAGCAGATAGAATATTGGACGGATACACACTTCTGGATTTTTGAATATGGTCGGGAAACAGATGTGCAAAGAGAACACCAAATATTGAGATTCAGCTGTCATAATATGAGCGATGAACAAATCAACGTCATTTTAAAGTGTATGACCAGCTTTCAGTGTCCCCTGCATATTCGAGAAGATAAGAGTTGGGAAGAAGGCGATGAGGACTAACTTCCATCAATATCAAGACTTAGCAGACAGGGAGGGAAACTATGTCCGAACTCACAGCAATGAAAAATATCGGGAAAGAAATGTCCAGAAAACTTACCGCTATAGGCATCGATACATCCGAGAAGCTTATCGAAACCGGTTCAAAGAGCGCATTTCTAAAATTAAAAGAAACATATCCTCAAGTATGCCTGGTCCATTTGTACGCATTAGAGGGGGCCATACAAAATACAGAATATAACTGCTTATCCGTCGAAACAAAACAGGAACTGAAAGCATTCAGTGATTTAATCAAGTGGTAACAAGAGGAATTGTACTTTTTCATACCGTCTGCCGCATCTCCGCGGAAGGCGGTATTTTAATTGCATGAATAGGACATGGCAAAAAATGATAAACTAAAACAAACATGAGGAAAGGACGCCGTACCATGAAACGACTGCTGATGTCCTGCGCCGTCTGCATTCTATTTCTGACCGCCTGCGGAAGTACCGCCGATACCGCTGTTGTCAATACGGAAGGCTCAACCTCTATGGCGGATATCATCGCAGTATTGCAGGAAAGCTTTCACACAGAAGACACCAGCATTACTGTCAATTTTTCCGGTACAGGTTCCGGCGCGGGGATCGAATCAGTCCTGACGGGGACCTGTGATATAGGACTGTCCAGCCGTCCTGTCAGACCTGCGGAGCTGCAAAGGGGAGCGGCGGTCCATATTATCGCTCTGGATGGCATTGCATTAATTGTAAATCTCTCCAATCCGGTCACAGACCTGACGATTCCACAAATTGCGTCTGTCTTTACCGGACAGATCACCAACTGGAAAACGCTCGGCGGCCCAGACGCGCCGATTGCCGTATATGGCCGCGAAGCCGGTTCCGGGACTCGTACCGCTTTTGAGGAACTAATTGGCGCGGCGGATAACTGTCTCTATACCAACGAATACGGTTCCACCGGCGACGTTACCGGGAATGTTTCCACAAACCCCAACGCCATCGGGTACGCCTCTCTTGCCTCTGTCAACGATACTGTTTCCATTCTCAAAGTCAACGGTATTGCCTGTACGGAACGCACGATACAAAACGGAGCTTATTCCCTTCAGCGTCCCTTTATCATGGTCACAAACCAAAACACGGTCCTCAGCAAACCTTCCCAGGCGTTTCTGGACTACGCGCTCAGTCAGGAAGCCGCGCCTTATCTTTCCCTTGCCGGAGCAATCCCCCCATAAAACCTGTTTTTGTAGGAGGTCTGTCTATGAACCGATCCCGTACCCGCAGCAGTCCCTCTGAGCTTGCCATGCGGACACTGCTTTTCATCTGTGCGCTGACAGCGGTTATATTCGTACTGTTGATTACTGTATATTTAATTCTTTCCGGTCTTCCTGCCATACAGGAAATTGGGCTGTTCAACTTTCTCTTTGGGGATATCTGGCAGCCTACCAGCTCAACTGATCCGAAATTTGGCATTCTTCCAATGATCCTGACCTCAATCTACGGCGCGGCCGCAGCAATCGTCATCGGCGTACCCATCGGTATTTTTACGGCAATTTTTCTGGCAAAAGCCGCACCTCCAAAGCTTGCCGCGCTGATCCGTCCTATGATTGGTCTTTTAGCAGGGATTCCGTCGGTCGTCTATGGTTTAGTTGGAATGTGCGTTTTAGTTCCCTGCCTGCGAAAATGGCTGGACCTGCCCGCCGGAGACAGTCTTTTAGCGGCTGTGATCGTGCTGGCGGTTATGATCCTGCCCTCAGTGATCTCCGTCTCTGAGACTGCGCTGGAGGCTGTTCCGAAAGAATATGAGGAAGCCAGTCTTGCTCTGGGCGCAACGGAGCTGGAAACCTATTTCCGTGTAACGGCCCCTGCCGCAAAAAGCGGCATCGCAGCGGCGGCAGCGCTTGGCACAGGCAGAGCGATAGGGGAGGCAATGGCAATCTTAATGGTTGCGGGAAATGTCGCAAATATGCCGTCATTGCTGAAAAGCGTGCGTTTTCTGACCACCGGCATCGCTATTGAAATGAACTACGCCGCACCCGGCAGTCTTCAGCGGCAGGCGTTGTTTTCAATCGGGCTTGTATTATTTTTGTTTATTATGCTGATCAATATTTTGTTGAGTATCGTGCTGAAAGCGGATAAGGGGGATAATTTATGAGGGCATCGCTGGCACCCCGGCGCAGGCTGTACAACACAGGCGCAAAACTGCTGCTTTGGCTGAGTGCTGGGATTTGCTGTGTACTGCTGCTGTTCGTAATCGGGTACATCTGTTATCGCGGCCTGCCCGGTGTAAGCTGGGAACTGCTGACCGGACAGGAGAGCATCCTGCAAGGTACAGCCGGCATCTTTCCCAGTCTGGTGAACACGCTGTATGTCATCATTGTATCTTTGGCTGTCGCGCTGCCTCTTGGCGCGGGTGCGGCAATCTATCTGACCGAATACGCAAAAAGCCGCCGCTTAGTCAATGCAGTAGAGTTTGCGGCGGACATTCTGGCAGGGATTCCTTCTATTCTATATGCTTTAATCGGCGTCATTTTATTTTGTACTGCGCTGCGTCTTCAAAAGACGCTGCTTGCCGGTTCGCTGACTCTTGCAATCATGATTCTGCCCACCATCCTGCGCACTACCCAGGAAAGCCTCCGCACAGTCCCGCGTTCCTATCGGGAAGGTTCGCTGGGGCTGGGTTCCGGTCAATGGCATATGATCCGCACAGTCGTCCTGCCCTCCGCCGCAGACGGGATCGTTACCGGCTGTATCCTGGCGGCAGGACGGGTAACAGGAGAGAGTGCGGTCTTGATGTACACCGCCGGTCTGTCAACGGTCATGCAGGATTTTTCCAGCATAGAAAATATTATGAAAGCCTCCGGCGCCACTTTGACGGCAGCTCTATACGTATACGCAAAAGAGAGGGCAGATTTTGCAGAAGCCTTTGCGGTAGCGACCATACTGCTTTTTCTGACAATTCTTATCAATTTTTCCGCTGAACTGGCAGCAAAGAGGCTCCATAAGCGAAAGAAGTAACGAAAGGAAACTGTCTATGGCATCCATTGTAGCTGCGGAAAAGTTAAATTTTTTCTATGGGGATGCTCATGCGTTAAAAGATATCTCCATAAAAATACCAGCCACTGAGATCACAGCGTTTATCGGAC
>CAMWQV010000159.1 GCA_947176425.1 uncultured Clostridia bacterium | reverse complement strand
GTTTGAAGTTTTTGCGCTGATACTCCAGCAGCATGGCGGTACATTCCGCATGGTTATTTTTCGTGGAAGCGTCCAGCACGGCGTCAAAATCGGACTGGGGCAGGATTTTTTCCTCCAGCATCAACCGCAGCAGGACAGTGTATTTTAAGGCTGTATCATAAAGCAGTTTCCGCTGGCGGCGGATGTACTTGAGATAGTCCGTCCGGATATTTTCCGGGATTTCCATTTGTTTCCATACCGCCTGCGCAAATCCAACGACAGCCCAGGATTTTAAGGCGGAGAAATTTTTGACAGGCGTATTAGGCGCGATGATGACGCAGAACGAGGAAAACACGTTTCTCTCAAGCCCTGCGCAGTCGCCTAGTATCCGTACTTCTTTCAAATGAAAACAGCCGCAGAATGTCCCGGTATGCAGCATACGCACGCCCGCGGGGATTACAACAGAGGCCAGTCCGGTACCCCGAAACGCGCCGTCTTGTATAGTGCGCAGGCCGTCGTTAAATACAACTTCTGTCAGCTGTTCACAGCCGCAGAAGGCTTCTGTACAGATGCGTTCCAGACTGGCGGGGAATATGACTTTTTGCAGGTCCTCCGTGTTCTTGAAAGCCCGTTCCCCGATGGTCTTCACGCCCTCCGGTATGGTCAGTTCTGCGCCGGGATTCACACAGCCCTCTAATACGCCGTTGTGGTTGATGGAATAGATGGGTTCGGACATGGAAATTCCTCCTTGCTGATATGTTGATTTTCTGTTTCGCTTGACAAATGCGCATTGAAAACGTATAGTGTTATTGCGGAGGGAGTAGAGAATGAATAAAAAGACAGTGGCGGAAATCATGATATCTATACAAACGGAAAAGGAAGCGAACCGATTCCACGCCATTGTGATATTAAAGAGCCTTTAGCCAGAGTCATTATCCGCAAGTATGGATTGAAATAGGAGGTTCCTGAGATGAAACAAGTGTATGCTATCATACTGACCCCGGCAGACGAGGGGGGATATACTGTCAGCGTTCCTGATCTGAATATTGGAACACAGGGCGAGACCATAGCTGTTCGGAAAAACGTCACACTTCCGAACTATTTGAATGAAATGGCAATACAGGCTGGAGTTAATTTTTCCCAAGTCCTGCAAGAAGGTTTGAAACAGCGTCTGGGCGTGCAGTGATCGTATTCAAGCTGTCCCACTCCGAAAGGGGTGGGATTTTGCTGCCAGTCAAACCGCCTCAAACTGGATGCAATGTTCTTTTGCGAACAGTTCCGCATAGGACCCAACGGGCGCGTGAATCGTGAGATGTTCTCCGCAGCCATGGAACGCATAGCCGTCAATATTTTCGACGCTTGCGGGCAGAAAAACGTCTGTCAGCAATTTGCAGCCATAGGCAAAGGCTTTGAGTTCCCGCACATTTTCCTCTATGCGGACGCGTTCCAAACCGCTGTAGGCGAAGCACTCCCAGGGGACGCAGGTGACGGAACCTGGAATTGTCACATCGTTCAGCATTTTGCAGGACGCGAACGCTCTGTCACCGATTTTTTCCAGACCGTCCGGCAGAACGATTTCCGTCAGCTTGCTGCAAAAGACAAAGGCTTGCGTACCGATTTCCCGCAGGCTGTCCGGAAGCACGATTCCGCGCAGGTTTTCGCATTTGAAAAAGGCTTCTGGCTGGATTTCGGTCATACCTTCCGGCAATACGGCATATTCCAGCAGCGCGGCGCACGAAAGCAGTTTTTCCGGAAGAATTTCCGGTCCTTTGGATACAATCAAATTTTTAACTGTATTTCTCTTGGGCCACTCCAGCAGCCATACCGGAATTTCCTCCGCGCCTTCAGGGATTCGGTACACGCCGGACGGTTCGGGCAGACAGTACAGAAGTTTGCAGCGTTCCCCGTGCCGTTCGGTCAGCACGGGGCCTTCCCAGCGGAAAACCGGGTGTCCGTCCGGAAGCTCCACGGCCTCCAGCGTCCGGACTCCCAGCAGGATATTATCTCCGGTTTGTTCCAGCGTCCCCGGCAGGGACAGACGTGTCAGCTTGCCGCAGTGGGCAAAGACACGGCTGCCCAGTTTCCGGACGCCCTCCGGAATGGCAACGGAACGCAGATTTTCCCGTGTCTTCCGCACGGCGGTACGGTGCAGGCCGGCAGCAGGGCTGAACGCGAGGCCGCCGATTTCAGAAACGGTCCGCCTGCCGATGCCGCTGGGGACAGTAATATCTAAATCGCCGCCTTTGTAGCCGGTGACGCGCAGTGTTCCGTCTGGGAGCGGTTCATAATTCCAGATTTTTTTCGCGCCGGCGGCGGGGAGAATGACAGGTTTCATAGCAAAATCTCCTATACTTCATCTTTCTGCAAAACCAGCTTAATCGCCCAGGGCGGGACATTGGGATTATTGTACTCGTCCTCGACAAAGACGAAAGCGGCGTCATAATCCGGCTTTTTCTCCGGAAACGTACCGTAACCGTCAGTAAAATAGATCAAGCCTTTCAGGTTTGTAAACTCTTTCTGCCGTCTCAGCTCGTCCACATACGCGAACACAGGCCGGAAGTCGGTACCGCCCAGGCCCCGAATGACCATCGTTTCCAGATACTTGTCAAATTCCTCCTGATTGGTGATTTTGACATCCTCCTGAATTTTGGCGTCGCACTGGATGATATGCAGATTGATTTTGCTGAAAAAACTCTCTGTGGATTTCAGCACGTTATAGGTTTTCTGGACGAACGTCTGCACCAGTTCCCCGGAAACGGAACCGGAGGTATCAATAGCAATCACAAATTCCCGGATGCGTTTGACTTCCCGATACTCCAGCGGTTCGATCAGGGGCATATTTTGGTATAATTTGAGGCCGTAGGTATAAAAAACATAATCGAACTCGTCCGGGTCCAGCTTCATGACCTCGCCCCGGACGGCGAATTTTTTCAGGAAACCGGTATAGTCGTATTTCTCCCGGTTCACAGCTTTCAGGTTTTGGGTGAGGTTCCCTGCCCGGTCGCCCTGCATTTTGGAAAACGTCTCTAAATCCAACTGCATTCTTTGGGCGATTTCTTTCCAGACCGGTTCCATATCGGCGGAGAAACCGAACCCGCTGCGTTTTTTTTCTTCCGGCGGTTCGTACCACGGTTTATGGCTGTCGCCCCAGAACAGCAGCGAGAGGGACGCGATATTTTCCGGCGGATGGTCCTGATACCAGCGGTAGACTTTTTCCGCCGTGATCTGTTTGATATTCTTCTTGAGGCTTGCAAGTACAGGGGCCTGTTTTGCCTGACGGGAGGCGTTGGCGGAAGGAATATTCAGGCCGTTTATCACTTCTTCCACCGCGATATCGCAGGCAAGGTCCCAGAGGGGCTGGTCAACAAGGGTATTGATGAACATATGCCGGAAAACGCAGTGCAGGACGAGATGGAGGTAATCGCGGACAGCGGTTTCTTTTTCCTGCCTGTAGCGGAGCAGGACGTGTTTCGGGCCGTAAAAGAGATGTTTGCTGTCGGTAGCGAAGGTGATGGATTTGGGAACCAGCTGAAACTGGCTGAGGGCGGCGTCAAGAAACCGGAGGTTCACAAGGAGCGTATTTCTTGAGAGTGTCAAAACTTCTTTGGCAAGGGCTTCGGCTTGATTTTCCATGATGATAAAAAAATCCTTTCATCTGATTTGTCAGGTTACGATCAATTTTAACTCGGAGGCATAGGCGGCAGCGTCAGAGCCTGCAGGGGCGTGAATGACCACATTCGGGCAGGCGTTGAAGATACCGTCCCCCATTTTTTTCAGGGAGAGGGAAGCGGGCAGATAAACGTCTGTCAGTTTTTCGCACCCTAAAAACGCGCATTTCCGGATATCCTTCACGCCCTCCCGGATGACAACGGTTTGCAGTGCGGTGCAGTTGCAGAAAGCGTGCGCGCCGATGACGTTCACACTGCCGGGGATATCCAGAGAAACCAGTCCTTCACAGGCGAGAAAGGCTTCCTGATTGATTTTTTTCAGTCCGCCGGGGAAAACAAGGCTGGTCAGCTGATGGCAGGCTCGGAACGCCTGCTTTTTAATCGCCTCCAGGGTTTTGGGGAAAGTGACAGAGGTCAGGCCAGAGTCTTCAAAGGCATGGGGTTCAATGCTGAGCAGACCTTCCGGCAGATTGACAGTTTTCAATTTCTGGCAGCCGCAGAAAGCCCATTTGTCGATTTTTTTGACGCCGGGTACAAAATCCACCCGTTCCAGCGCGGTGCAGTTGTGGAAGCAGTCCCAGGGAACGCATTCCAGCTTACCGGGGATGTTGACGGACTGCAAAGAAGTACAGTTCTCAAACGCATAGGCATCTATTTCGGTCAGGCTTTGGGGCAGGGTGACGGCGGTGACCGCTTGGTTCTCGTAAAAGAACATTTTTTCTATGTGTCGTATGCCCTCCGGAATCACGACAGCGCCTTTCGCGGCGGTTACATGGAGCAGAGCGGAGCGGTCTTTGCTGAGAAGCATCCCGCCCTCTGCACAGTACCATTTGTTTTCCGGTGCGACAGAAATTTCGGTTAGATTGAAGCAGCCTTCCAGAATATGTGCGCCGATCTTCCGGATATTGGCGGGGATGATAACGGATTGGATATTTCCGCGGGCGGCGCGGACGGCGAAGGGCAGCGGGGAGGCGGTGGGACTGAGGGCGCGTTCCCCCAGCGCGGTCACGGGGTCTTTGCCGATTTGCTTGGGAATCATGACCATGGTATCCTTCCCTTTGTAGCCGAGAAGACAAATATTCCCTTTTTTGTCCTTCTCGTACCGCCAGATTTTTTTCGCGTCGGCGACAGGGAGGATATTGGTTTCAATGATATTCAGCTGCCGCTCAAACTCCTCCATTTCGTCAACCGGTTTGAAGTTCTGCTTCTGGTACTCCAGCAGCGCGGCGATGATTTCGGCATTGTTATAGTTCTGGGCGATCCGCATAATCTCCTCAAAATCGTCCTGTTTGAACACTTTTTCCTGAATCATGACATAAAACAGGTCCCTGTTGTCGAGGGCGAGAGTAAAGAGCCTGACTCTGACGCGGCGGATGTACCTGATGCAGTTGTCCCGGCGTGATTTCGGCATATCTTCTTTTGCGGTGTACTGTTTCGCGAAGGCAAGCAGGATCTTTTCGCGGGCATTTTCGGGCAGCTTGCCGAGGGTCACGTTGTCAGCGATAATGCCGGCGCCGCAGTTATCAAAGGCACATTTGTCAAATGAAACATTGCCGCCTGATATCGTAATGGTTTTCAGTTCTGTACAGCCGCCGAAGGTAAAGTGTCCCAAAGACTTCACACCGGCAGGAATGGTAATTTCGGTAAGGGCGGCGCAGTCCTCGAACGCGCAGCGGCCAATTTCTGTCACAGTTTCCGGTATATCCAGCGCTGTCAGGGAACAGCAGCCGCAAAATGCGTTGGGGCCGATTTTTTCCAGCTGGGAGGGTAAAATAACTTCACGGAGTTGGGTACAGCCGCTGAAAATCTGATAGGGAAGTTCCGTCACACCCGCCGGAATAGTGACTTTAGTCAGGCCGGAGTTCTCGAAAATACCATCATAGCCGTAGCCGCGGTTGGTCAGCGCGGTCATGCCGTCCGGGAGAACAATTTCCGTCAAGGCTTTGCAGTCCTTGAATGTCCCGGCGTTCAGAGACCGCAGGCCGTCCGGCAGGGAGACAGACCGCAAACTGGAACAACCGTCGAAAACACCGCCTGCCAATTCTTTGACATGGGGCGGTATCACAACAGCTTCTAATTTTTTGCAGCCTGCAAACGCATTTTT
>CAMWQV010000158.1 GCA_947176425.1 uncultured Clostridia bacterium | reverse complement strand
GTACCGGTCATAGTACCCCCCGCCGTAACCCAGCCGCTGTCCTTTGACATTTCCGGTGCAGCAGGGTATCAGCGCCAGATCGATCTTCTCCGGCTCCACGACAGGGCAGGTCAGCCGGGGCGCAAGGATGCCGTATTTCCCGGTAACGAGGTCGCCCATGCCCATGATCTGCCGGGCTTCCATAATGCCTTTGTCACGGCACAGCGGCACAACGACGTTTTTCCCGTCTTGCAGCAGAATATGGATCAGCCTGGAAGTATCGATTTCCCGTTCCGTGCCGACATAGCAGAAAACGGTTCTGGCATTTTGATAGCAGTCTGACTGCAAAATAATGCGGCAGATTCCTTCATCTGCCTCGCGGCAGTACACAGGCGAGAGGTTTTTCACCCGCCGGGCCATTTCAGCCCGCATTTCTTGTTTTGTCATAAGTAAACCTCCTCTACTGCTTTTTTCCGTCTGCCAGACGCTGTTCTTTGGTCTTGCAGAACATTTCCAGCTGCGGCACTAAGATGATTGCGACCAGCAGCGCAGTAAAGCCGCCGTTATACAGGCTGAAGCCGCCGTGTACCGCAGGAACGGAAGTGACCAGCGCATAATGGGCCGCGCCGCCGATGACGCCTGCCCACCAGCCATACGCGCCCGCAATAGGGGCCAGACCGCTGGCGAAGCAGAGTCCGACCATAATCGCCTGCGCGTTCACGGCGAACGGTCCGCCCACAACCTGCGTCGCGATAAAGCTTGCCAGCACATAGCCAACCATAATCGGCCAGATATTGCCCGGATGCGCCCCCGCCGCGCCGAAACACACCATACAGAACACGATTCCCAGCGTAACGCCGTTGAAGCCGCCCAGAACATTGCCCATCAGGGCGTTCACGGCGATATAGTACGCGACAATCATCAGGCCGTACACGCCCACGTTCATGATTGCCAGCCCCGGGCCGTATTTCGCGGTAAAATCGGCCTTGTGACCGGTATCCTGCAAAAGCTTTCCGTAGCCTTTGAAGGAGTTTCCGTTCAGCCGGAAGCCGCCCGCAATGCACAGGGCGAAAAACACCGCGCAGAAAGCCCATACAATCACCGGATGGCTGTCACCCAAATGAGCCTCGATAGGGGGAACGGTATGTCCGGCGGTTTTATACAGCAGGGCCGCCAGAAAGAAGCCCAGCAGACCGCCTGGGAGCGCGGCGGAGTACAGGTCATACCCCTTGTGGACGTTAGGGGAATGTCCGGCCATAGCGGGCGTCAGGAACCCTACCGCGCCGCAGACAATCAGGGTCAGAACAACGCTTCCGGCGGTGATCCCATGCACGTCTGTCTCGCTGGGATACCGCAGGAGCAGTTCGCTGGCCAATGGACATAGTGCGGTGGAGAACATCGCCAGATCCACAAAATTAGAAAACGGCTGTTTTCTTGCCAGGGAATGGAGGAATACGCCAAATATAAAGGGGAGCATATTCAGCGCGTTGATTCCCCAGAACGCGAACCCGGTTGTCAGGAAGTACGCGGCGACGGTGCTGCCTTTTACGACCGTACCGGGGAGATACATCATAAGAACACAGATTACGCCCACCAGTCCCACGCTGAAAAACGCGCCGGAGACGCCGCCGAGAGCAAAATAATCGGTTGTGAGTTGGGAGGGCGAGAGCAGAATCTGCATCAAACCGGTAAGCATATTCCCTCTGTCGGGAACGAGGACCGCAGCAATCAAATAGGCGAGCGTTGACGCGACAAGAAATGAACGGATGATACCGCTGTCCTTGGATTTATTCATTGCGCCCTCCTATCATTTAAGGGAACGCTTGGCAGCCTCCACCACATGGCCGATCGAGATGCTGGTGGTCACGGAACCCACGCCGCCGGGAACAGGAGTAATTGCCTCAACGATGGGCTCCACTTCGTCAAATACCGCGTCGCCCGCAATGCCGCCCTTTGCCTCGTCCCAGTTGATGGACACGTCCACCACGATCTGGCCCGGACGGACATATTCTTTTGTCAGACTGCGCAGGACACCGGCGGAAGTAACCAGAATATCGGCCTCACGGGTGATAGAGGGAACGTCTTTTGTCCGGGTATGGCATACGGTTACAGTGGCGTTTTTGCCCATGAGCATAATAGCGGCGGGCTTGCCGATGACCAGACTGCGCCCAATCACAACGGCTTTTTTGCCGGTGCAGTCGATGCCGTAGTGGTCCAGGATGGTCATGCAGGCTTCGGCGGTGCAGGGCGCGAAACCAAGCTGCTTGCCCATATAGACGCCTGCGTTGGACAGGTCGGTCATGCCGTCGATGTCTTTGCGGGGGTCGAGACGGTTGCAGATTTCATCCTGGTCAGCCCGCAGGTGCTTCGGCAGGGGACGGAACAGCAAAACGCCGTGGATTTTATCGTTGGCGTTGATCTCCTCAATCGTCTTGATGAGTTCCTCTTTGCTCACGTCCTCCGGCAGCACGAATTTTTCCACTGCCACGCCCAGCAGGTCTGCCCGTTTGGTTGCGCCGCGCTCATAGCTCAGGTCGTCGGGACGCTCGCCGCAGCGGACAATCGCCATCGTGGGGTTGACGCCCTTTGCTTTCAGGGCCTCGCAGTCTGCAATAATGCGGGCGTTGAGTTTTTCGTTGACTTCTTTACCTAATAACAATTTAGCCATTGTTGTAAATCCCTTTCTTACTTAAAAAATCCGGCCTTGACGGTCTCAAAAATATTGTCAGCCAGCGCACAGTATTTGTCCAGCATGGCAAAGCATTTCTGGTTCATCTCTTCGGCGGCTTCCCGGTTTTTGAGGGTTTTTGTATTGATGAACACATTCAGGCTGGCGGCCTGGAGCGCGGCCTTGACGCACACTGCGCCGCATCCGGCATCGCTGACGGCAAGACGGCTGCCCTTTTCCGCAAATACGGCAATGGCATCCAAGGATTGGCAGCAGAGTTCCATAATTTTCATAGGCACCTGGCAGGCAACCATCGTGGCGTCTTCCAGAATCTTGTCACGGTCCGGGTTGTCTTTGGGAATGCCGTAAGCTTTCGCCAGCGGTTCAAAGCCCTTCGCGTCCAGTTCGATCTGGTCCAGCAGTTCTTTCTGGAGGGCGTCGCATTTTGCTTTCAGGGCGATAATTTCTTCTTCAACATCGGCGTATTTTTTCTTGCCGACGGTCAGGGAGCCAACCATATTGCCCAGCGCGGTGCCGATAGCGGCGACCAGGGCAGACGCGCCGCCGCCGCCGGGCACAGGGGCGTTAGACGCAAGAACGGTTACAAATTCAGTACAGGAAGCCTGTGCAAAATCCATTATAGTATTCTCCTTTATTCGATTATGCCTCGTTTTCAAACAAGGCTTCAAAAATTTCAAAAGTTTTGTCATCCAGCCGCCGCGTACAGGTAAGGCAGTTTGTCTGGATTGCGCCGCTCGCCAGAAATTTTATTCCCTTTTCCTTGCCTTTAGGACCGAACCGCAAGTCAGGCAAAATTTCTTTCGGCAGCGGGCGCGGCTCAATGCTGGAGCCGTGTGCGCCGCTGACCGCGTGTTGGGAGCAGCAGTTAAAAGGCCGCTGATGCTCTTTGTGCGGTTTGATCGGAGTATCATAATAGGCGTCCTCATCCACACCGTCCGGTGTCAGCGCGCCGCATTGGTTGCCCAGTTCCCGCACAAGGTAATCATATGCGGATTCTTTTTTCTCCACCGGCAGGCGCGCCATTACGCAGAGAGTTCCGTTCATAGTAGTAACGGGATATAAAATATCACCGACTTTCACGGAAGCGATAGTGGGCATTCTGGAATGGATACTGCCGAACGCTACCTGAATAGGGCCTGTATCACCGGCTTTTTTCAGTTCGGCGATCCGGTCCTGGGGCCAGTAGGTCATATAGCCGGACATTATTAATCCCTTTCTTTCTGTTTTTCTTTTCTCCACAGAGCCGCAACGACCCAAAATGTAGACATCGGCGCAAGGTACAGCAAAAAGCCGTACAGAAATTTCATTCCCCGTGAGAGGTCCAGATAACCCAAAAAACTGTAGGCAAATGAGGCGGTCACAGCCGTACTGACAAGAGCAATAATACTGATAAGAAGCTTAAAATCTTTACTGACATTATCCATAACGGACCTCCTTTCTTTCTGCAAAAGCAATCCCGGCGGCGGGGGCCGCCGGGACTGTATCGAAAGGGATAAGAATTAGAACAGGCCGGAGATCTTGCCGGTAGCGTCAACGTCAATGCGCTCGGCAGCGGGGACCTTGGGCAGACCGGGCATGGTCATGATATCGCCGGTCAGCGCAACCAGGAAGCCCGCGCCTGCGGAAACCTTAACGTTGCGGACGGTAACGGTAAAGCCGGTAGGTGCGCCCAGTTTGGTCTGGTCGTCGGTCAGGCTGTACTGGGTCTTCGCCATACAAATGGGCATCTTGTCAAAGCCCAGTTCGGTGAGCTGCTTGATCTGCTTCTCAGCGTTGGCAGTAAACAGAACATCTTTGCCGCCGTAGATCTTGGTAACGATGGCTTCGATCTTCTCTTTGATGGTAGCGTCCAATTCATAGGAGAAAGTGAAGTCGTTGGGCTGCTCGCACAGACGGATGACTTCTTCAGCCAGCGCGATGCCGCCTTCGCCGCCCTTTGCCCACACTTCGGACAGGGCCACGTTAACGCCCAGCTCTTTGCACTTGTCTTCAACAAGCTTCAGTTCGGCCTCGGTGTCCTGGGGGAAGCGGTTGATGGCAACCACGCAGGGCAGTTTGTAGACGTTGGTGATGTTGCTGACGTGCTTGAGGAGGTTGGGCAGGCCCTTTTCCAGAGCTTCCAGATTCTCGTTGCCCAGATCAGCCTTCGGCACGCCGCCGTTGTACTTGAGGGCGCGGACGGTAGCGACAATCACAACCGCGCTGGGTTTCAGGCCGGCCATGCGGCACTTGATGTCCAGGAACTTCTCAGCGCCCAGGTCCGCGCCGAAACCGGCCTCAGTGATGGTGTAGTCGCTCAGACGCAGGGCAATCTTGGTAGCGGTAACGGAGTTGCAGCCGTGGGCGATATTGGCGAACGGTCCGCCGTGAACGAACGCGGGGGTGTGCTCCAGGGTCTGGACGAGGTTGGGCTTGAGGGCGTCTTTCAGCAGAGCGGCCATCGCGCCTTCCGCGTGCAGATCATGGGCGGTAACGGGCTTTTCGTCATAGGTGTAGCCTACGACCAGACGGCCCAAGCGGTCTTTCAGGTCGGTGATATCGCTGGCGAGGCACAGCACGGCCATAATTTCGCTGGCGACAGTAATGTCATAGCCGTCCTCACGGGGCACGCCGTTGACGCGTCCGCCCAGGCCGTCGGTCACAAAACGGAGCTGGCGGTCATTCATATCGACGCAGCGGCGCCAGGTGATGCGGCGGGGATCGATGCCCAGCTTATTACCCTGATAGATATGGTTATCCAGCATAGCAGCGAGGAGGTTGTTGGCCGCGCCGATTGCGTGGAAGTCGCCGGTAAAGTGGAGGTTGATGTCCTCCATAGGAACGACCTGAGCATAGCCGCCGCCGGCCGCGCCGCCCTTGACGCCGAACACGGGGCCCAGGGAGGGCTCGCGCAGAGCGACCAGAACATTCTTGCCCAGCTTCTTCATGCCGTCGGCCAGGCCGACAGTGGTGGTGGTCTTGCCCTCACCGGCGGGGGTGGGGTTGATGGCGGTCACCAGGACCAGCTTGCCGGAACGCTCAGGTGTGTCGTTGAGGATGTTGTAGTCCACCTTGGCCTTATAGTTGCCGTAGAGCTCCAGGTACTGGGCATCTACACCGGCG
>CAMWQV010000157.1 GCA_947176425.1 uncultured Clostridia bacterium | reverse complement strand
GGTATAAGAGACCGGATAGGCAAGAATCCCTTCTTCCGTCGTCGGCAGATGGCGTTCGACCTGATGGGCCAGAATCTGTTCGCCGTGGACGGGGTGCGTGACCCACTGCCCAATAACAATCAGATCCTCCCCCGGCGCGGCGCAGGGGATCGTCCCTACAATCGTGACCGCTTCGCCGTCATCCGTGACCAGGCGCAGTACGGTATAGCCGTTTTCCTCGTTTTGAAAGATGACTTGCTGAATGGTTCCGTCTATTGTATCGCGCCCGTTCATGTTAGACACTCCTTTTTATCCGCATTATCCGCAGTGCAGGTACCGGCCGATCTCCCCGCTGCCGCAGACCGCGACAGACCGGTTCCGCCGCGCCAGCAGCCGGGAAATTTTTTTGCCCTCGTCGCTGAGTCCGCAATCCACGAGCAGGATCAGACCGAAAGCGTGTTGTTCCTGCCGGATCAGTTCCAACGCGTGGAGCTGCTGTTCCAAATCTTCCGCGTCGCCCTGGGCAGGGATCAGGACAACGGTCTCGTGACGCCTGGGGGACACGGGAAAAAGTACAGTACGCACGACCGCCCACATCAAAGCCGCCAGCCCCACTGCCGCGAGCATAGCAATCAATCCATCCTGCCATAGCTGCATAACATTTCCTCCATTCGGGTGTTCTCAAGCCAGTCTATGCCGGAAACGGAAGAAATGACAGCCGGTACAGTCAGAACAGGCTTGCTACCCCGTATGTCAGAACGCTGATGGCAAACCCGGCAGTCACAACCCCGGCAAAAATCGACGGCAGGGCTTTCCGCAGCGGCATATCCAGAAACGCAGCCGCCAGAGACCCGGTCCACGCGCCTGTCCCGGGCAGAGGGACCGCCACAAACAGCATTAAGCCCAAATATTTGAATTGCGAGACCCGTTCCCCCTTCAAATGGGCCTTTTTCTCCAGCTTGTCCACCAAATTGTTCAGCCACGGCAGCTTTTCCCGCATCCAGCGAAAAATCCGCCTGATATACACTACGATAAATGGTACAGGAAGCATATTCCCCAACACCGCCGCCAGATACGCCGCCCATACCGGCAGCCCCTGGGACACGCCGAACGGAATCCCTAACCGCAGCTCTACTACCGGGATCATCGACACCAGCGCAGTAAAGCAAAATTCTCCCACCGGATTCACCGTCAGCCATTGCATAATATCCATATCTCTATCAGATACCTCTTTTTTATCTGTCCAGCAATTTTTTCAGATAGCGGCCTGTATAGCTGGTCTCACAGGCGGCGACTTCCTCCGGCGTACCGGTACAGACGATTGTCCCGCCGCCGCTGCCGCCCTCCGGACCAAGATCAATAATATAGTCTGCACTCTTTATAACGTCCAGATTGTGTTCGATCACAACAACTGTATTCCCGGCGTCCGCCAGTCTCTGCAAAACCTCCAGCAGCTTGCCCACGTCGTCCGTATGCAGGCCGGTGGTCGGCTCGTCCAAAATATAAATCGTGTTTCCAGTACTCCGTTTGCTCAGTTCCGTTGCAAGCTTCACACGCTGGGCCTCGCCGCCGGAGAGGGTCGTGGACGCCTGCCCAACCTTGATATAACCCAAGCCTACGTCACAGAGCGTTTCCATTTTGCGTCCGATTTTAGGCAGGGGCCGGAAAAACTCTTTTGCTTCCTCGGCGGTCATCTCCAGAACCTCATAGATATTTTTTCCCTTATAACGAACCTCCAGCGTCTCCCGGTTATACCGTTTTCCTTTACAGACCTCACAGGGTACATAGATATCCGGCAAAAAGTGCATTTCGATCTTTAACAGCCCGTCGCCGGAACACGCCTCGCAGCGTCCGCCCCGCACGTTGAAGCTGAACCGCCCCGAACCGTAGCCGCGGGCTTTTGCCTCCGGCGTGGACGCGAACAGGTCCCGGATATCGTTAAATACGCCCGTGTAGGTTGCCGGATTGGAGCGCGGCGTGCGTCCGATGGGGCTTTGGTCGATATTGATAACCTTGTCCAGATGTTCCTCGCCCTCCAGCGTCAGATGCTTTCCGGGACGGCATTTCATTCGGTTCAGGTCCGCGCCCAGACGCTTGAATAAAATCTCGTTGACCAGCGACGATTTGCCGGACCCAGATACCCCCGTTACACAGGTGAATGTCCCCAGCGGAATTGAAACGTCAATATTTTGCAGGTTGTTTTCCGCCGCGCCCCGGACAGTCAGAAAATTCCCGTTCCCCGGGCGCCGCTCTGACGGCAGGGCGATATACCGCCGTCCGCTTAAATACTGCCCTGTCAGGGAATGCGGGTCCGCCGCCACTTCCTCCGGCGTTCCCGCCGCCACGATATGCCCGCCGTGTACGCCCGCGCCTGGGCCTACGTCAATAATATAATCCGCCGCCCGCATGGTGTCCTCGTCATGTTCCACCACGATCAGAGTATTTCCAAGATCACGCAGATTGCGGAGCGTTGCCAGCAGCTTATCGTTATCCCGCTGGTGCAGGCCGATAGACGGTTCGTCCAGAATATACAGCACGCCCATCAGACTGGACCCGATCTGCGTCGCCAGCCGGATTCTCTGGCTCTCGCCGCCGGACAGCGTGGCAGCACTGCGGCTCAAGGTCAGATATTCCAATCCCACATTGCTGAGAAAACCCAGCCGGGATTTGATCTCTTTCAAAATCCGATCCGCGATCATAGTCTGTGTTTTTGTCAGACGCAGGCCCTCCACAAACGATAATGCCGCATTGACCGGCAGGGTCGTAAAATCATAGATACTGCTGTCCCCGACCGTTACTGCCAAACTCTCCATTTTCAGCCGCCGCCCCCTGCATACCGGACAGAGGCTTTCACTCATCAGTTCCTCCAGTTCCCGGCGGGAGGATTCCGACTGTGTTTCGGAGTACCGCCGCTGAAGATTATTGCAAATGCCCTCAAAGCTCTGATGCAGGACGCCTTTTCCCTGGGGGCGGTCATATTTCAGGTCTAATTTTTCGCCCTTTGTGCCGTAAAGAATAATGTCTTTAATTTCGTCAGACAGATTGTTCCAGGGAGTGCTGAGCTTGAAACGGTATTTTTTAGCCAGCGCGTCAAAATACATCCGGCTGATCCCGTCGCCCCGGATATTCGCCCAGCCCGACGCCTGAATCGCCCCTTCTAAGATAGATTTGCTTCCGTCCGGCACCACCAGATTTGGGTCGATCTTTAACTGACTGCCCAGACCGGTACACGCAGGACACGCGCCGTAGGGATTATTAAATGAAAACATCCGCGGCGTCAGTTCCTCAATGCTGATTCCGCAGTCCTCACAGGCATAATTTTGTGAGAACAGGATATCCCGTTCCTCCTGGAGAACGTTGGCAATGACCAGCCCGCCCGCCAAACCGGAAGCGGTTTCCACACTGTCCGTCAGCCGCTGGCGGATATCGGGACGGATGATCAGACGGTCTACAACAACTTCAATATTATGTTTTTTGTTTTTCTCCAGCTTGATCTCCTCAGTCAGTTCATACAGCGCGCCGTCTACTCTGACGCGGACATAACCAGACCGGCGGGCGTCTTCAAACATTTTTGTATACTCGCCTTTTCTCGCCCGAATCACAGGGGCCAATATCTGAATACGGGTCCCTTCCGGCAGTTCCAGAATCTGGTCGATAATCTGGTCTATGGTCTGCTGGCGTATCTCTTTCCCGCAGACCGGACAGTGCGGCGTTCCTACCCGCGCCCACAGCAGACGCAGATAGTCGTATATCTCCGTTACCGTGCCGACAGTAGAACGGGGATTTTTACTGGTGGTTTTCTGGTCGATGGAGATCGCCGGAGACAGACCGTCGATATAGTCTACATCGGGTTTCTCCATCTGGCCCAGAAACATCCGGGCATACGAACTGAGACTCTCTACATACCGCCGCTGGCCCTCGGCATAGATTGTGTCAAAGGCCAGACTGGATTTCCCCGACCCCGACAGCCCCGTGATTACCACCATTTTATCACGTGGAATCTCTACGTCAACATTTTTCAGATTGTTTTCGCGTGCGCCTTTTATATAAATTTTATCCTGCATAGAAAGGCCCTTTCTAATTTTCAATTTCTTTGGTTATCGGATACCACGAGGAGTCAAATATTTTTGACAGATCAATTGACAAGTCCGGAAATATGTCGGAATGCAGGACCTGTTCTTTTGTGTAAACCTCTGGCAATAAATACTTTCCATTTTCGAGAGTAAAGACTATAACGGTAGAATTGCAGGGGTCTATCATCCAATATTGCTCGACACCTGCCTGCTGATAAAGATTATATTTTGTAAGCCGGTCCCGCTGGCGGGTAGATTCAGAGAGAACTTCTACAACCAATTTTGGCGGACCGTAGATACCGCGCCTGCCAAATTGTTTACGGTCACAAACCACAACGATATCCGGTAAAACAAGGTATTTAATTTCATTATAAGGATCATCGGGCTGGTTAAAGAGAAGTACATCTACAGGAGCATGAAAAACACAGCAAGTTTTCTTGTCCAGGCAATTTCCCAAAACACAGCAGAGTTCGCTGCTGATAAAAGCATGGTCTGGAAACGGAGTATCCATCTTATACACTTCCCCATCAATTAACTCATACAGTTCTCCTTCGTCGGTTTTGCAGATATCTTGATAGGTATAAATTTCCTTTTTACGCAGCATAACAGATTTCTCCTTATTTTTTAGACGGCGGTCTAACAAATAATCGGTAGTTACACCAAAGTAATCGGCCAGCGCAAGCAAAGTCGTAATGGGGATATTGACTTGACCGTACTCAAATTTTTGATAATTGCTTGTTGTACACTCTAATAAGTCCGCCATAAATTGCTGTGTTTTTTTGTCGGCATTGCGCAGATGCTTTAATCGTTTGCCGAATGCTGTTAATTTTTCATTTCCCTCAATCATACAATTCACCTATTGACACACAACCAAGTTGGCTGTATAATATCGCATTATAACAATTTAATTGTGGCATCAAGGAGTTACTATGGAAAACATATATGAACAACTATACCGCATTTTTGTAGAAACACAGTCGCTAACCGTGCGGACGGAACAGGACGAGATCATAGAAGACCTAGCCGCCGTCCTGTCCCTGACGCCGGAAAAACGGATTATATTGATAGACCTTATTACACATATACGCATCCACTGGGGGCTGGAATCTTTTGCCACAGGCTTACGGCTGGGGCTTGAATTGGCAGTACCATATGACCCCCCCAGCGAATACCGTATATTACGAGAGTTCCTTTCTAAGCTCAATCAGCCGGTCGCGTAAAATAGCGGCGTACTCGAACTCCAGCATTTTCGCGGCTTCCTTCATCTGCTTCTCGATCTTAGCAATCTCCTCCTCGGTTTCCCGTTTGGTCAGCTTGCGTCCGGCCTTTTTCTGTGCGGATTCTTCGGATTTAGACATCTCCAGTATCTCACGCACGGATTTAATAACGGTTTTGGGAACGATTCCATGTGCTTTATTATAGTCATCTTGAATCGTGCGGCGGCGGGCGGTTTCGTCCATAGCAGACCGCATACTGTGGGTAATTGTGTCGGCATAGAGAATGACTTTGCCTTCCGCGTTCCGGGCGGCGCGTCCGATGGTCTGAATGAGACTGGTTTCACTGCGGAGAAAACCCTCTTTATCGGCGTCCAGAATCGCCACCAGACTGACCTCCGGCATATCCAAGCCCTCACGCAGCAGGTTAATTCCCACCAATACGTCAAACTCGCCCAGACGCAGGTCACGGATTAACTCCATACGTTCAATGGTTTCTACATCATGGTGCATATAGCGC
>CAMWQV010000156.1 GCA_947176425.1 uncultured Clostridia bacterium | reverse complement strand
ACCTCTCCGGTTTCATTTATCGTGGTGCCTGGTTTGGCATAGGGATTTTCTTTATAAAGTGAACTACCAGCGCAATAACAACAATCGCAGCTATAACGCCAAACAGTGGCAACCATGTATCGGTAATACTCTGGAATACCGCATCCCATTTAACATTTTCCGGCATTTTTACACCTCCATTCTTCTGTTTTGCCGTTCCGTCACCATTTGTTTACAAGACAGATAGGTTACAAGAAAATAACTGCCATACACAACCAAGAACAACAAAATGGTAAACATCAAATTTGTTGAAATATGAAGGTTCATAAAATCCTCCACTATTTCCATTGCTTTTTGTATCAGCAGTACGGAGAAGATACCCGCCACGGCTAATGGAGCTGCAAAAAATACGGCTGTCTGAGAAAGCAGGGCTTGATTAACCTGCTCCTTTTTTGCCCCCAGCTTTTGGAGCAATCCATAGCGATAGATATTATCCGCAGTTTCGGTAAGTTGCTTCAATGCCAGAAGTGCAGCACAGATTAGCAGGAAGATCAGCCCAATATAGCAGCAGAGAAAAGACACAAGTGCATTTAAGCCGTAGAACATATCGTACATCATATTTTTCTCTGCATACCGATAGCCGTGTGTATCGTCCAGCCCAATCGGTATCATCTTTTGCAAAACTTCATCTGAAATCGTCTCTGGCTTATACAAAACCAATAGCACATTTACATCTTTTTCAAGACTTGACACCAGGGCATCCGGCAGAATCAGTGTCCCGCGATCATTATTGCCAACAGAGGTCATAAAATAGGTTTCTTGCAATACCTCGTTGGACGCGCTTTCCAAAGGAATACCTGCCACTGTCAAGATGGGGTGATTTTCCAGTGCAGCTTTCACATATCTGTAAGTTCCTTTGTAATTGCAATTCAGCAAATATTGATTGCCAGCTAAATGAACAGGCTCTTTGCCTTGCATAGCTAAAGCTCTGTTAAAATCAGAAAAGGCAACCACTGAAATTTTCGTATCAGGGATATTTTTGTCAATCGGCCACCAGCTTACGCTCTGGCCAGCAAATAGATCCGCATAAGTTATATCTGCTTCATATAGAGTAATTTGCTCCATCTGTGCGGCATACTCTGCCATGTTCACATCGCAAGCAGATAGAAAGTCCACCATATCCCCATCGCCATCAATGTCTATATTTGACAGCACATTCAGATCATAGGGAGCAGAGGTTTGAGCAAGTTCATTCATTGCAAGTGCTGTGCTTACCCCGACCGATACGGCACAAATTGTCACAGTCAACAGACCGCAGACAACCGCCATGATGAAATAATTGGTGCGTATTTTACTCCCAATCTGTTGCACAAGAAAAGCGTTTAGACCCTTCAAATACACATTTTTGTTTGCCTTGATTACCTGCACAAGTACCGCAGATAGGGAATAAAAGAGAAGAAGTGTTCCAATTATCAAAGCAAAGCTGGCAATTTGAAAAGACATATTTTTTCGCGTGGGTAAAATTCCGTTTTGGAAAAATAGCACACCAGAAGTGATAATGCAGGCCAGAGACAGCAAAAATAACAATATTGACAACACTCGGCCCGTATTTTTTAGACTCTCGTTTTTACGACTGGCCGTAAGCAGGTCAATGAGCTGAACACTGGAAACTGACCAAATATTAAACACCATAACGATTAAGAAAATTACAACAAAGCAAAGCGCAGTTTTTTTGAAGGCAACTAAGGAAAATACTACCTGGAACTTTGAAATCTCAATCGCAAATAGTTTTAAGGCCACCAGCGACAGCGCTTGTGATAGTGCGAAGCCGAAAAGCAGACCAGTAAACAGCGCAATCAAGCCAACACACATAGTTTCACCGGCAAAAATCCGGGAAATGCGTCCCTTTTTCATACCGAGCATCATATAGATGCCAAGCTCTTTCTTTCGCCTTTTCAGAAGAAACTGATTTGCATAGATAATCAGGAATGCTAACACAATGGCGATGAGCACCGACAAAACGGAGAGCATGATGCCGAGTTGATCGTACAAAAATGTACGGGTCATACCCATCTCTGAAAATGCGGGTTGGTCAGAAATGGAGTTGAACGCATAAAATAGGCTCACGGAAAGCATCAGGGTCAGGAAATAGATCAGGTAATCCCGGATGTTCTTCCTCACATTTTTCAGTATCAGTTTAAGTGAGGTCATTTTGCTCACCTCCCAGCACAGACACTACTTCCAAAATCTTTGCAAAGAACTCTTTGCGGCTGTCGCTTCCACGATTCAGCTCATTGAAGATCTTTCCATCCTTAATAAACAGGATGCGGTTGCAGTAGCTGGCTGAAAAGGCGTCATGAGTGACCATCAGGATCGTGGCGCTGAGCCGAACATTCAATTCAGTCAGCATGGTCAAAAGCATCCGTGAAGAATTGGTATCTAACGCTCCGGTAGGTTCATCGGCCAAGACGATAGCAGGGTCTGTTACCATCGCACGAGCCGCTGCTACACGTTGCTGCTGTCCGCCAGACATTTGGTAAGGATATTTAGTCAGCACTTCGGAAATGTTGAGAGACTCCGCAATCTGTTTTACCTGTTTTTGGATTTGCGATGGCTTAACGCCTGCAATAGACAGTGCCAGTGAGATGTTTTCCTCTGCGGTGAGCGTATCCAGCAGGTTGAAATCCTGGAAAATGAATCCAAGTTTCTGGCCCCGAAAATCGGAAAGCTGTCCTCCATGCAGGGAAGTAATATCCTTCCCCTCAACATAGATATGCCCACTGGTAACGCTGTCAATAGTAGAGATGCAGTTGAGCAGGGTGGTCTTGCCGGAACCGGAGGCCCCCATGATGCCGAGAAACTCCCCTTTCTTAACCGAAAAGGAAATGTGGTCTACAGCTTTTGTCAGGTTGCCTTTGTTCCCGTAATATTTTTGAATATCATCAACCTGCAAAATCGTATCATTCATAAAATCAGCTCCTTCCCAAAGGACGATTGCCCTCTGCGTCTTGATTTTATCATGGCGAACCTAACTACGCTATTATAATAGATTACATTTACCTTACCAGAATGTAAGGTGAGAGGCGGGTCATAGCCCCGCCTCTTGCAACAAACTCTCCGCTGGAAAATATAACGTCAACGTAGTCCCTCTACCCAAACTACTACTGATTGAAATTTCCATGTTCATCTTGTCACATAGCCGTTTGCAAAGATATAGGCCAATGCCGGTAGACTTTGAGAATTGTCTGCCATTATTTCCAGTAAAACCCTTAGTAAAGACGCGAGGAAGATCAGCAGCATCAATTCCGATTCCATTGTCCTCAATAAAAAGGGAAATCCCATTCTTTTCTATTTGAGTGAAGAAACTCAGAGTAAAATCATCCTGCCGGTATTTAATCGCGTTTGAAATGATTTGACCAATTATAAATGCGCAGCTTTTTCTATCCGCGCAGATAGGAATGTCTAACTGCTCCATTTTGATACGCCCACCTGCCCGTATGATGGCCTTTGAGTAATTTTTTAACGCCATACTTACAAGCTCTTTTACAGTGGTTTTTTCTATCTTGAAATCTTTTTCTACATCACTACTTCTGGCATAATACAGTACCAAGTCTACAAAATGTTCTATTTTGCGAAGTTCATCATCTATTCTAAGGGTAACGGGGTTCTTTTCGTTTTCTGCAATCAATCTGGCTGATGTAATGGGGGTCTTGATTTCATGTACCCATGTGTCAAGGAAATCCCGGTATTCCCGGTTTTGCTGTTGTATCTCTGCAATCTTGTCATTTTGATATTTATTGCTTTGACATAGAATATCAGAGATGATTTGCCCATCCAAGAAATTTGGACGCATAACAATCTCAGACAGCAAGGTCTTTTCATCCAACTGGGTCAAAAGATTCAGAATCTGATTGTAATATCCTCGTCTACGCTGAAAGTCCCACAAGAAAGAGATTGCAAATGACATAAATAAAACGGTAATCGTAAAAATGATAAAAATTTTTGGAATCTCAATTAGCCATAGTAATCCACAAATGAGTAATGCTGCGGTAATAAAGCAGATTACCGAAAATATCCGATCTAAAAAGTAATCTGCAAATTTCATACAAAATACCCCATTCCCCGTTTCGTTATCAGATAATCTGGCAAACCGATCTCAGCCAGCTTCTTGCGAAGCCGGACAATATTGACGTTCAGTGTATTTTCATCTATAAATTCTTCGCTCTGCCATAATTCATCAATAATGGCATCCCTGGGAATGATATTTCCCTTATTTACCATCAGTATCCTCAAAATTCCCAGCTCGTTTTTAGAAAGTTCTTTTTCCTGTCCTGAGTAGGAGATCGTCGCTTTCAAAAGATTAAGTGTCAAGCCCTTATGGAGCAACACCGCGTTAGACTGCACTTCATACGTTCGAGACAATATCTTTTGAATACGCGCCAGCAATACCTGTGCATTATATGGTTTTGAAATATAATCGTCCGCTCCAATGTTTAATCCCATCAGTTCGTCAAAGTCTGTGTTTCTGCTGCTAAGAATGATGATAGGTACATTTGACTGCTTCCGAATATCTCTGCACACTTGAAATCCGTCCTGATAGGGAAGATTGATGTCCAGCAAAATCAGGTCTGCCCCTGAATTTAACGCTTCGTTTCCAATATTCTGAAAATTTTCGCTGCTTTCACATTCATATCCGTATTTCAAAAGGAGCTGACCTAATTCCATGCGGATAGCATATTCATCTTCAATAATAAATATTTTCATAGTGCATTTTCTCCTATTGCCATTATCCATGTTGGATCAAATTTCTAATTCCTGTTCACTCAAATTTTCCGACAATAATTAAATCATTTCCGAAAACGTGTCAGCCATCCGGCCTACAAAACTCCATTGACGTTCCATGTATGACTTTAGCTGCTGGGTGTCCCGCTGGTAGTCTGCGTAGATCATATCCAAAGCATCAAAGTGATTTGCTATGGCGTGGGCGGCACAGTAGCCGCTCTCCATCCCGGCAGAAATACCCTCGCCCATCGGATTGAGGAAACCAGCGATCTCACCGGCGAACAGCACCCGGCCCTGTCCATAGGTGACGGAGCAACCGGGCCGGATATGAGGCATCAGCCACTTTTCCTCTTTGACCTGTTGCTCGATCTGCAAGCCGTGATGTGTTTCCATGTAAGAGATAAACCGCTGATAGAAATGCTCAATTCTGCTGGTGTCCTTCACGGAAACACCAAGCACCAGCATTTCATCTTTCACGTTGAACCATGCGTCATATTCGGATAGCTCCGGCTGTAAGTAGGCGTAGAAGTAGTGTGGGTCTAACTGGACTGTTCCCCGGTTGAATGTCTGAAAAGTCGTGATGAAATCTTTGTTGTTCCCAAGCAATTTCCGCTTTAATACGCCGGTGACACCCTCACAGTCAATGACGTATCTGGCCTGTTCCGTGCAGGACGATTCCCCCCGTAGCGTAACAGAGATCAAATCGTCCTGTTCCTCGCAGGAGATGGCGCTGGTGCTGTCCCGGACTTCTGCGCCGGACGCTGCCGCCTGCTCCGTCAGCCAGTTATCAAAGGAACTACGCCAGACGTTCAACCCGCCCTGCTCAAAGCGGAACTCCCGGCCCTTGTCGTCCGTGAAGATCATGCCCCGATTTTCTACCGGGGTACACGTTGCGGACAGCGGCACATCCTGTCCATAATAGCGCCGCACCAAGTCCATTGTTTTCTGGATCAGAACGCCGGAACATGATTTATAGCGAGGGAGTTTATGCCGTTCTACCAGCAGGACGTGAAGCCCTTTGTCAGCCAGTACCTTTGCGGCGGTACT
>CAMWQV010000155.1 GCA_947176425.1 uncultured Clostridia bacterium | reverse complement strand
GTAGTCGGGCTGCTGACTGTATTCCTGGCCGCTCGTACCCCCGCCAAAAGAGCCGCAAAGGTTTCTCCGCTGTCGGCAGTTTCCGGCAATGCAAATGACACCCAGCCAGTCAGGAAAGCGGCCAATACAAACTGGTTCAAAATTGATGCCGCGCTTGGTATTCACCATGCAAAATCAAGCCGCAAGAATTTCATCTTGATGGTCGGCTCCTTTGGCCTTAGCATCGTCCTTTTCCTTGCTTTTTCTGTTACCATTGAGTTTATGAACCATACTCTGCGGCCTTTACATCCGTGGACGCAGGATATATCTATTGTGAGCCCGGATAATACTTGCTCTATCAATCGGGCCTATCTTAATGAACTGAAAAATAATGCAGCTGTCAAGTCAGCATATGGCCGGATGTTTGCATATAATGTACCAATTACAGCCAATGGGCAGGAACAACAGACAGACTTGATCTCTTATGAGCAAAAGCAATTCGAGTGGGCAAAGAGCTATATGCTGGGCGGTTCTTTGGATACGGTGCAAAATAAGCTGAATACTGGACTGATTGTGTTTGAGCCGCAGAACACCATCCAAATTGGTGACACAGTATCGTTAAGCCTTAATGGGCAAACGGCAGAAATCGAAATTGTAGGGATGCTCTCTGATAGTCCGTTCTACAATTCTGCTGATGTCAGAACGGTCATTTGCTCCGAAGATACATTCCAGCAATTAACGGGCCAGTCAGATTATACAGTCATTGATATGCAGCTGACAAATCGTGCTACGGATGTAGAGGTAAATACCATACACAGCACCTATGGAGCAGGCTTTTCCTTTGTTGACAAACGAATGGATAACAGCAGCACTTTGAGCATCTACTATTGCGTCTGGTTGTTCCTCTACGGCTTTTTAGCATTGATCGCCCTGATTACAGTTTTTAATGTAATCAACAGCATCGCTATGAGTGTTGCGGCACGCACAAAGCAATATGGAGCTTTCCGGGCCATCGGACTAAGCGACCGTCAACTCTCCAAAATGATTATTGCGGAGGCGACTACCTATGCAATCGCAGGAAGTATTGTGGGTTCTATTCTGGGAGTGACCTGCAACAAGTTCCTGTTTGATTTGTTGATAAGCCGTCAATGGGGCGACCCGTGGTTGCTTCCGTGGGGAAAACTGGTGATAATTGTGTTGATCGTCCTTTTCTCAGTTGTTGTAGCGGTATATGGGCCGATTAGAAGGATACACGATATGTCCATCGTTGATACGATTAGCGCACAGTAAAGAGGAATCGCAAATGAAACATTATCTTAAACTTGTTCCCATATCTGCAAAGATCCACCATAGACAAAGCAAAATGACCCGTATTTGTATTACTCTTGCGGTTCTTTTAGTTGCTGTCATGTTTGGGCTGGCTGATATGTATTTACAGGGTGTTACACGACATCAAATGGAGGAAAGCGGAAACTGGCATTATGAGTTTCGTTCTATTGATACGCAAACGGCTTCCTTTATTTCGGCACGGCCAGAGGTAGTGACTGCCGGGTGGCACAATACGGTTTCTTCCAGCGCAGGATATTCTATGAAAGGACAATATATTTCTGTCAGCGCACAGGATAGGCGTGTTTTTGAGGATATATTTCTGAATGGAATTGCAGAGGGAGAATATCCAGACGCTCCAAGCGAGATTGCAGTATCTTCTTCGTTCAAGAATACGGCTTCTGTTACGTTGAATGAAACGATTGAAATATACAAGCCAGACGGAACTGCAGCGGACTATCTGGTGGTTGGATTTTTAGATGATACTGAAACCCCACGCTTGATTGCCGGAGATACTCCGATTGCAGTAATGACACCAGTGGGATTAGGAACGCTTGCTGTTCCTGACGCTAATGAAAGTTATGTTGTTCAATTTTCAGATTTATGTAATATACCGGATACATTCAATGATATAAAAGCAAGCAATCATCTGTCCGATGAACAGATAACCGGGAATATCCCTCTTTTGAGTATACAAGGACAAGTAGAGGGGAAAACAGGTATAAATCAGATTTATCTGGTAGCCTTGATTCTCTCTGTTATCGTTATGCTGACCTGCATTCTGATGATTTCAAGCAGTCTAAACAGTAATGTCGCAGAGCGGACGGAATTTTTTGGTATGCTCCGTTGCTTAGGCGCAACGAAAAGACAGATCATGCGATTTGTGCGTTTAGAAGGATTGTATTGGTGCAAAACATCTATACCTATTGGAATTATATTCTCGGTAGTGATTGTCTGGATTTTGTCTGCTACTATGCGGGTAATGAATCCTCAATGGTTTTCGTCTATGCCGATTTGGGGTATAAGTTGGATTAGTGTAATCGCAAGTGTTTTGTTAGGACTGTTGACCGTTTTACTTGCCGCCCGCTCTCCGGCAAAAAGAGCAGCGAAAGTATCCCCTCTTACCGCCGTATCGGGAAATGCCGAACAGACGGCTTCATTCCGTAAAGCGGCAAACACAAAGGCTTTTAAGATTGAAACTGCATTAGGTATTCATCATGCAAAAGCAAAGAAACGGAATTACATTTTAATGTCAGGGGCATTTGCGGTCTGTATTACGTTATTCCTCACGTTCACTACCCTTGTTGATTTTATGAAAAATGCTTTTGTGCCCCCGGTATATACGCCGGAATTATCCATAGCAAGCGAAGCGAATACTTGCTCGATTAGCAAGGAACTGTTAGAGCAGATTAAGCAAAATGATGTTGTCAAGCGGGCCTATGGGCGTATGTTTGCTTATGATGTCCCGGCAGGAAATAGCGGGAAAAGCTATCATGCAAATCTTATTTCCTATGAAGAAAATCAATTTCAATGGGCAGCGGACTCTTTGGTAGTTGGTTCCATAGAGACAGTCATGCAACAGGAAAATCAAGTATTGTTTGTACAGACAGAAAATATTGATGTGCAAGTTGGCGACAATATAACCTTGACTATCAACGATAGGTCACAGACTGTCACAGTTGCAGGGATTTTATCTGACAGTCCTTTAGCCCGTGTAGAGGGAACGGAAACCTTTTTCTGTTCAGAAGCGACTTTTACCGCTCTAACTGGTGAAACTGGCTATACCATTATCGACATTCAGTTTGAGAGCAACGCTTCCAATGAAGATGTAAAAGCAATCGAAAGCATATTTTCCAATGGCGGCGTAATATTTTCAGACAGTCTTTTACAGATTCAGCAACAAAGAAATCTGTACCATACATTTGCTGTCCTTGTGTATGGTTTTCTGTCCATTATAGTTGCGATTACAATTTTCCATATTATGAACACAATCAGTATGGGGGTGGCTGCAAAAATGAAAGAATACGGGGGTATGCGAGCGATTGGAATGAGTGACCGCCAGCTTGTAAAAATGATAATCGCAGAAGCAGGAACCTACGCGACAAACGGAGTGATTTGGGGCTGTATCGTCGGACTTCCCATGCACTGGGTTATCTATGTAAGCCTAATAACAAACATTTGGAGAACAGCATGGAATGTTCCGTTCATCCCTCTTATATTCATAATCGCTATTGTTCTGTTGACTTCTCTTTTGGCGGTTAGAGAACCAGCAAAACGATTGCAGAGAATGTCTATCGTTGAAAATATCAGCGCACAATAAGTACGAAAATTATGGCAGGTGACTTTAAGTTGCCTGCCATTTTTCTGCCTTACAAAAATGTAAGCGGAAATTCACCTGATTGTAAGCTGATTTTGATATATTGAGGGCAAATGGAATTACATTTATATTTTATCTGCCCAGCGGCAGAAAAGAAAAAACCGCTGCTGGGCAGAGCCTTTTCCCATGCTAAAATATCTTTTCTATGCGGCGGTTTTGAGAAATCAAAGCCGCCGCTTTTTATGACCAGCAGGCGGCATATAGGAGGGTGCCGTCATGTGGCTGCGATGTCAAAATTGGATTGATCACTTGTTAAAAAAAGCCTGTCCCCTGTAGCGGCGCACTCCATCTGCATTTGCGAAAAATGTCGCTTCTTGACGAATTATAATGCTATTACCTGCACTCGAACGGCCTTGTGCTGTCCGGGTGCTTTTGTATTTCCAGGCCGATCACTCTGGCCCCGGTGCCGCTCCCCGCCCCCTCCGTTCAGACCTGCAAATCTGAACGAAAGGAATTTGAAAGATGGGTATTGCTTTCAAACGCGGAAAGCGTATTGCATCCTACGCAGAAGCTGCGGATATCGGCGAGTTCTTGGAACTGTCTAAACGCAAGAGCCGGAGTCTCTACCGTGAGGAACGGGATTGTTGGGATTGGCGCGGCTATGACGAGTACATAATTGCCATCGAAGGCCGTTTGCCCTACCGTGAAACGCCGGAAGAGTACGTTTGCCGCATGGAAACCCGTGAGGAAATTCTTGCGGTACTGGCGCTCTGCACTGAAAAACAGCGGGAGCGTTTTCTGCTCCATGTGCTTTATGAGTACAGCTACGAGGAAGTCGGAAAGATTTGCGGCTGTTCTAAGTATGCCGTGCGAGACTCTATAATGGCAGTCCAAAAAATTTTCCGCAAATTTTACAAAAACCTACCCCACGATTGACCGTCTAAGATGGCTATATGGTGAGGGGCAATAGCTCTATCAACGGAGGGACAGGCAGTTTCGCGCTGCTTGTCCCTCTCACGTTAAAGGGGGTGATACTTGCATGAGCAAATCGCTAGAAGCGCAAAAGGCCCAGGCGGAAAAAGAAATCTGTCAGCTTCAAAACCGGCAGAAGATTTTGCTGAACCGCATCCGTAATGAGGAACGCCGCGCCCGGAACCATCGGCTGATCGTACACGGCGCAATTTTGGAGGGTGTGTTTCCTGCCATTATCGGCACAGAGAGCGAAGTTGTCAAGGAATTTCTGATTGAAGTTTCCCATCTGCCGGGAGTGCGGGAATTGGAAGAAAAGATGCTGGAAACTGAGGATAAGGGATAGTCAATTCGGAGAATTGCGCACTTATACACCGTTCCGGTGTGTGCGCCCTGCCGGGGGCTGTTGCGTTCTTCGACCGCGATGGGTGCTGCCGCCCCCAAACCCCTGACCCTGTTTCTCAAAAAGGAGGATGATTCTATCGCAATATTCCACTGCTCCATTCAGATTATCAAGCGGAGTGTTGGACGCTCTGCTGTTGCCGCTGCCGCCTACCGGAGCGGCGAGAAGCTGACAAATGAATGGGACGGTATGACCCATGACTACACACATAAAGACGGCATCGTACATACGGAAATCATGCTGCCCGCCCACGCCCCGCCAGAGTTCGCAGACCGGGAAACGCTCTGGAACAGCGTGGAGCAAATCGAGAAATCCAGCAACGCCCAGCTTGCCCGTGATATTGAGGTTGCCCTGCCTGTAGAACTGTCACCAGCGGAGCAGTTGAACCTTGTCCGAACCTTCGTCAAAGACAATTTTGTGGACGCTGGGATGTGTGCCGATTTTGCAATTCATGACAAAGGTGACGGCAATCCTCATGCCCATATCATGCTTACAATCCGACCATTGCATGAAGATGGGAAATGGGGAGCCAAGTGCCGGAAGGTTTACGACCTGGACGGGCATGGGGAGCGCATCCCAGACGGCAAAGGCGGCTGGAAAAACCATCGGGAGGATACTACCAACTGGAACCATCGTGATAACGCCGAAAAGTGGCGAACGGCTTGGGCTACATACGCGAATCGGGCGTTGGAAACCGCTGGCAGATTAGAACGCATTGACCACCGCAGTTACAAGCGGCAGGGTATTGAGAAAATCCCCAGCATCCATATGGGGCCAGCCGCCAGCCAGATGGAGCGGCGCGGCATCCAGACGGAGAAAGGAAATATCA
>CAMWQV010000154.1 GCA_947176425.1 uncultured Clostridia bacterium | reverse complement strand
AAAGTGCGGATAATTCCCTTTGTATTTCCTCATTGATTCGTCCGATACGATTGCCTGCCATTATAGCAACTTCCTTTCTTGCAAGGTTCATCCTCAAGGCTCGTCTTTCAGCCCCAGCAGATAGTCTGTGGAGACATTAAAGAAAGTAGCCAGCAAAACTAAATTTTCAATAGTAGTGCTTTGAAGTCCGTTTTCTATTGTACTGATAGATTTATGGGTTAATCCGATAATTTCTCCCAGTTCTTTTTGTGTCATTTTGCGCTTTTTACGCAGTTGATGGAGTCGTTCTCCAAAAATTGTATTAATGTCCATAAAACCTCTTGACATTTTGCCAAATATAGAATATACTCCTTGTTAAAAGTACATTATTACTTTTAAAGAACTTTTCAAGAAAGGAGATATCTTCCATGAACGATACTTTCAGCCGGTTGTTTTCTCTCTGGTGCCTTCCCTACGAGTATCTAAATTTCCCTGAACATCTGGAAAATAATCCCATAAAAGCCTATGGCGAATATGCCTTTGAGGAAGGCATCAAATTTGCTTTTGAACTAATGGCGCCGCTTCTGACAAAAGACGACTTTAACCCCTACCGCGATTAAAAACACACAGGGCGGGCGTGTACATACAGCCCGCCCTGCTTATATCATCAGCGTTCGATCTGCTCCATCACGAAGCACTCGATGATATCGCCCTCTTTAATATCGTTGAATTTCTCAATGCACATACCGCACTCATAGCCGGACGCGACTTCCTTCACAGCATCCTTGAATCTCTGCAAAGAAGCGAGCATACCCTCATGAACGACCACGCCGTCCCGCACGATACGCACCTGGCAGCTCCGCTGAATCTTGCCGTCCTGAACATAGCAGCCCGCCACGGTTCCGACGCCAGAAACCTTGTAAGTCTGCCGGATTTCCGCGTGACCAATCAGCGCTTCTTTAAACTTCGGCGCGAGCATACCCTTGATAGCGGCCTCGACCTCGCCGATCGCGTCATAGATGACACGGTACATTCTCATGTCCACATGACTGCGGGCGGCGCTGTCACGGGCGGCGGAATCCGGACGCACGTTAAAACCGACAATAATCGCCTTGCTGGTAGACGCAAGCATAACGTCGCTCTCGCTGATTGCGCCCACGCCGCTGTGGATGACGCGCACACGAACTTCGTCGTTGCTGAGTTTTTCCAGACTGGACTTCACAGCTTCCGCGGAACCCTGCACGTCGGCTTTTACGATAATATTCAGGTCTTTCACTTCCCCGGCCTGAATCTGGCTAAACAGGTCTTCCAGCGAAACTTTCTGTACCGGCGCGGCGGCTTTTGCACGTTCCTCCGCTTTGCGCTGCTCCACCAGTTCCCTTGCAAGCCGCTCGTCCGCCACGGCGTTGAACGTACTGCCCGCGCCGGGGACTTCGCTCAGTCCGGTAATCTCGACCGGTTTCGACGGGCCTGCTTCCGTCAGCCGTCCGCCCTTGTCGTCCACCATCGCACGCACACGGCCCACGGTGGTTCCGGCAATAATGATATCCCCCTGCCGCAGTGTGCCGTTTTGTACCAGCAGCGTTGCCACAGGACCGCGCCCCTTATCCAGCCGCGCCTCAATGACCGTACCCTGCGCCGCACGGCTCGGATTGGCTTTCAGCTCTGCAACCTCGGCAGTCAGGGAGACCATCTCCAAGAGGTTGTCGATGCCCATACCGGTTTTGGCGGAAATCGGGCAGACAATTGTTTGACCGCCCCATTCTTCCGGAACCAGCTCATACTCCGTCAGCTGCTGTTTAATGCGTTCGGGATTTGCGTCCGGTTTATCCATCTTATTAATGGCGACGATAATCGGGATATTGGCGGCTTTTGCATGGTTGATGGACTCGATGGTCTGCGGCATAATACCGTCTTCCGCGGCAACGACCAGGATTGCGATATCCGTGACCATCGCGCCTCTCGCACGCATGGAAGTAAACGCCTCATGGCCCGGAGTATCCAGGAATGTGATTGGTTTACCGCTGATCTGCGTCTGATACGCGCCGATATGCTGGGTAATGCCGCCTGCCTAGCCGGACGCAACGCTTGCGTGACGGATATAGTCCAGCAGGGAAGTTTTGCCGTGGTCAACGTGGCCCATGACAACGACCACCGGCGCACGTGCGGCCAGGTCTTCCGGTTTATCCTCGGCGGTGTCGATCAGTTTTTCCTCAATGGTGACAACGACTTCTTTTTCCACCCGGCAGCCCAGTTCTTCCGCAATAATCGCGGCGGTATCGAAGTCGATAAACTGGCTGAGGGAAGCCATCACGCCGTTTTTCATCAGGCATTTTACGACTTCCGCGCCGGTCTTTTTCATCCGGCTTGCCAGTTCCTGTACGGAGATTTCGGCAGGGATTTTAACGGTCAGCGGCGTTTTCTTGGCAATCTCCAGCTGCAGCCGTCTCAGCTTTTCGGCTTCTTCCTGACGCCGCTTGTTGGACAGGTTCATCTGTCCGCGGTTTCTGCTTCCGGCGTTGCGGAATTTTTCTTTGCTCTGCTCCCGGTCCCTGCGTCCGCCGCGGTCACTGCGGTCGGCCAATTCCTGTAATTTTTCGTCGTACTTATCCAGGTTTACATTGGTCGCCTTGCGGGTATCAACGACTTTCGTTTTCGGTACGCGGGACGTGGGCTGCTGTTGCTGCGGCTGCTGATGTTTTTGCTGCTGCTGGCTCTGCTGATTCTGCTGGCCGCCGTGGGCCGGATTATTATTTTGATGTCCGCCGTTCTGCTGGCCTGGGACAGCTGTGTATTTTTCCCTTTTTTCTGCTGGCCCTGCTGCTGACTTTGCGGCTGTTGATTTTGCTGATTCTGGTTTTTCTTCTGTGCCGGTTTTTCCTGTTTTTCCGGTTTTTCAACTTTTTCAGGCTTTTCAGGTTTTTCCGCTTTCTCCGCTGCGCCTTTTTCCGGTTCTTGCTGCTGTGCTTTCTGTTCGGCCAGAATGACCTGCGTACTGGAGACCTGATTATGCTGCGTCAGGTATTCAAATACCACGTTTAATTCATGTTCGTTCAGGTTTTGCCCTGATTTTTTGGGTTTATCAAAGTATTTGCTGAGGATTTCGACGATCTGCTTTGTAGGCATCCCAAAATCCTTTGCCAGCTCATTGACCTTGTACCGGTTGCTGATACTACCCAATTCGCTCACCTCCATAGTGATTCCCGTACCATAGCACACGTCCGGCAGTCCGCGCCCGGGCGGGGATTCCCGGACGTGCGTTATAATACTAAATGTGTTTCTTCTTAGCGGGTTTTCCCCGCGTGACCGGCGCTTTTATTTTTTTGCGTCTTGCTTTTGCCCGTTCCGCTTTAATTTTCAGCCTCTGGGCAGCGGGACCGAAGGTTTCAGGGTCTGATTCCGCAAGTTTTCCCGCGAAGGCTCCGGCAAGACCGGTATCGGTAAACGCACAGACCGCGCACAGCTCCCGTCCCACAGCGCCGCCCAATTCCGTTTTTGAGAACGGCGCTGTCAAGCAGAGGCATTGTCCCGCCTCCGCGTTCAGCATCGCACGTCTGACGGACCCGGCGGCGGCATCCTGCGCCAGGATGACGAGCCGTGCTTTTTTGTACTTACATGCGCTTCCAACGCAGTCCTCTCCGACCTCCAGCCGTCCTGCCCGGAGCGCCAGACCGAGCAGGGCCAGGGACTTATCCATTTTCTACTCTCATTTGATCCTCCAGCAAAGCATAGACCTCATCCGGTATCTGTGTGGAAAATGCCCGTTCCAGCGCCCTGCTTTTTCTGACCTTCTTAAAGCATTCCAGCTGCGGGCAGACATACGCGCCGCGGCCGGGCATTTTCCCCTTAAAGTCCAAGCTGACAGCGCCCTCCGGCGACCGTACAACTCGGATCAGGTCTTTTTTGTTCTTCATCTCTCTGCACCCCAGACATTGCCGCTGGGGTGTTTTTCTGACTTTCAAGCGATACGCCTCCTTGCTTTACTCCTCAGTCACTTCTGCCACTTCTTCTTTAACCTCAGCTTCCGCCGCTTCCGTCACTTCGTCCGAAACCGTTTTTTCTTTGGGCGGTTCCTGCGCTGGCTCTTTATAGGACTGCGGCTTGATATCTACTTTATAGCCAGTCAGCCGGGCGGCCAGACGTGCGTTTTGTCCCTCCTTGCCGATTGCAAGGGATAACTGGTCATCCGGTACGATCACGCGGCAGGCTTTTCCTTCGTCGGCAAGGATCACGTCCAGCACTACAGCGGGCGCGATGGCGGCGGCAATAAACTGTGCGGGGTCTTCGCTGTACTTGATGATATCGATCTTTTCGCCGCCCAGCTCATTCACAATATTGTTGACTCTCTGTCCCGCGGGTCCCACACACGCGCCGATGGGATCAATGGCCTCGTCCGCGCTCCAGACGGCGATTTTGGTTCTGCTGCCCGCTTCTCTGGCAATGGACTTCACTTCCACAAAACCGTCGTAAATCTCGGGCACTTCCAGTTCAAACAGCCGCCGTACCAGACCCGGATGCGTTCTGGAAATCAGGACCTGGGGGCCTCTGGTACTTCTCCGCACCTCGACCAGATATACTTTGACGTGCTGTCCTTCCACCAGTTCTTCGCCCTTGATCTGTTCGCTGGCGGCAAGCAGCGCCTCCGTGGATTCCGCACCGGTTCCGATTTTCAGGGACACGCTGCCGTTTCTGGGATCGATCCGGCTGACTTCTCCGGTCAGGATTTCATGCTGTTTCGAGTTAAACTCATTGTACACCATGCCCCGTTCCGCTTCCCGCAGTCCCTGGATAATGACCTGTTTTCCGTTGCCGGCGGCAATCCTCCCAAATTCGACATTATCGACCGGAATATTGACCAGGCCGCCCACATCGGACCGTCTGAATCTGGCTTTTGCCTCCTCCACGGACATCTGACTGCCTGGCCGTTCCACTTCCTCAACGATCTCTTTCTGGACATACATGCGCAAATCTTTCCGCGCCTCGTCCACGTCCACCACAACATTTTCGACGCCTTCATGGTCTTTTTTATACGCAGTCGTCAAAGCCTGGATGATCTTATCCATCATAAAAGTCGGAGAGATCCCGCGTTCTTTTTCCAAGAGCGCCAACGCCGCAAAAATTTCATCGCATTTCATGACAAATACTCCTATTCAAATATACCACCCAAATTACAGATCAGAACTCGATCCGCAGCCGGCAGAGAGCCACTTCATTTTTTCGGAAGACAACAGTCTGCTCTCCCATTGTGATTGAAACATCGCCGTCCTGATAGCCTGCCAGATATCCGGCAAATTCTTTTCTGCCGTCTCTGGCTTTATAGAGCTTGACGGTCACAGGGCTTCCGATAAATTTTTCATAATCGGAGGGCCGTTTCAAAGGACGTTCCGCGCCGGCTGACGAGACCTCAAACGTATAGCTTCCCTCAATGGGGTCGGCCTCGTCCAGCAGATCGCTGACGGCTCTGCTGACGGCCTCGCAGTCCAGGATATCCACGCCGCCGTCTTTATCGATATAGAGGCGCAGGAACCAGGCGCCCGCTTCCCGCACATACTCCACATCCCAGAGTTCACAGCCCGCAGCTTCCACAGCGGGGGCAGCGAGTTTCGCCACCAAGTCGGTGATTTTCGCCATACAATACCTCCCCAAGCGGGAAAAATTGCCTTAAAAAATTAGGTCAAGAAAAAGAGCGGACCAAAAAGTCCACTCTGGTCTGCTAACCTAAAGGCAATCTTATCATAGCACAGAATTAAAAAAAACGCAAGGGGTTTCTGCGAAAAAAGTCCGTAAAATTACCTGTATTTTTCCTGAAAACACAGGCTTGCCAAGGAGGGTATCTGGTAAATCAGCCCAAACCTTCCAAA
>CAMWQV010000153.1 GCA_947176425.1 uncultured Clostridia bacterium | reverse complement strand
ATCTTATATTTTGGGGATTACGCAGGAATCTATCCGGTTTACATGGAACACAATCCGTTGCGTCCGTTCCGGCGGAAGTCCTCCGGCAAGCTTGCAGTAGGCAGCCCATTCACAGGAATCAAAGTTTTCCCGATTGAGGACAAGAGGCTCGTCGATGTATTCTCTGCGGCAGCAGTCAGATTGGTGTTCAGATACATCTTCTGTGCGGAAATATTCTTCGATGTTCTGATGGACCACTCTGTTGGTGTAATCCTCTATTGCGGAATCGCCACAAATATAGGAAGCGATACGGGGTTCGCCTCTGGGGTTGTCTGCGTCATCTGCGGAAAATTCAACAAGTACCAGCGGTATATCGTAACCGTCATTCGGATGATGCAGATCGATGTAAATACAGGGATGTTTCGGATCGTCTCCCGCCTTGATGACAACCGAATTAAACAGCCTTTCCAGCCGTACACTGCAGCCTGTGCAAAAACATTCCTCAATATCTCGATGCATCACTCGCTCAGTGTCAATGGTTTTCTCATCTACAGCATCGCAGTATATATGGGCAGTCATGTATAGTTTTTCATCCGGAAGACCTGTATTGGCTGACCAAAATTCAATTATTGCCAATTCCAAATCCTGATCAAACTCGGGGCGGCGCAGGTTGATATAGATTATGGGTTCCATATCATCGGCGCTGGCTATGATTGCACCCAGCGGGGTGTCTGCTCGGACTGAGATGCTTTTGTTGTTGTGTTCTATGAGCCGGTCTTTGTTTTCAACGCCTTTTGCCTGGTTGTTCATTTTTTTTGATTCCTCCATTTTACTTTTTTAGACTTTTCCTGTATTGTATTTTGTCTTTAAAGACAGATACCGTATGTATCAGCTTTTTCTATGATCTGTAATACTATATGCAGATTTTACGGAATATATCAAATTTACAAAAAACTCCCAGAACAGCGCTGCGGCTGTCCTGGGAATTTCACTTTTATATTTGATCACAAGCTGTTTCTGCGATTAATCATTTTCTTCATTCTCATTCAAAATTTTAGCGTTGTTTTCATCGGCATCGTACTCCCAGGCAATTTCATAAGCCTTGTCGATGGCCTCATCTTCGTTCTCGGCTTCTACAGTTACGGTTGTCACGGTTGTGACTTCTACGATGAACTCTTTCATTTTGTTTTCTCCATTTCTTGCATTTTAGGTTTATGATTCACCTTGGTATTGTTCGCTGCACCCGCCGCGGGTTCAACAAGTACCGGAGATATTGCAGCCGCTGCAGTTATAACGGCAGGCATCGGATTTGCTGTCGTAATCGCACGGCCCGGCATCGGGAAGATGCCTGCACTCATCACACAGCATCAGCCGTTCGCCGCAGATTGGGCAGAACGCTTTGAATCCCATTGTGTCAGTGTTCCAGCGCATCTCCACCTCATTCATACAGGACGGACACATTTCGGTAACGATATATGTCCGGTCTTCCCTGTCCTTGTCCGTGCCGGTTGATGCAGGTGCAAGGATATCGGATTTAGCAGAAAGGTAAGTTTCCATCAGGCCGGCATGAAAGACAATGCGCTGCGTCCGTTCCGGCGGAAGATTGCCTCCTAGTTTGCAGAGGGTTCTCCACTCCTCAGCGGTCCAATCTTCCGGTTCGAGGATTAACGGTTCTGTTATCAGGTGTTTGCTGTAGCCGTCGGGAATGGATTCTTTGCTGCTGCAGACGGTATGAATTTCGGATACATTTGACACTTCCATGTCCGTGAATTCCCAATCATAAAATCTGATTTCGGCTTTTGGTACAAGTGCCTTTGCCTCTTCTTCACTGTGAGCAATAACGTCAGCACTGCCGTAGCACAGCGCACTGATGTCTATGCTGTACTTTTTGAGGCCGCTCTTGGACGCATCAACTTTTTTCTGGTTATTCATTTTGGTTCCTCCATTTTATTCCTTATGATTTTTTGTCTGGCAGGCAATGCCGTTCGTATTATCCTTTTCTCAGGGCTGTGCAATTATATGTAAATTCTGAGAATCATATCAGAAATTCACGCGGATTTCATTTATTCCTTTCTGCATTCTGGAAGTCGCAGACTCCCACTCCTCTCTGCTCATGATTTTTACGACAGGATAAACGCGGAACCCGTTTTTCTTTCTTTTATAGGTTCGTGCCGCCGATTTGCAGCATTCCAAAGTTCCTGTGGTGAAGGCTTTAACACGATCGTCAACGCCATAAGCAACCGCAACATAATCGTTCATCTTTCGTCTCCTTTATAAAATTTGTAAGTTTTGCTCTTTGCCGTGACTGCAAAAATTATTCCATCTGTTCAGCTCTGTCGAATAGGGACACCGGACCATCAGAGACATTTTCTCGTTCAGCTCAATTTTCTCTGCATACGCACAACCCAGGCAGCGTACCACAGGAACAGCGTCGGCCGCGGGCATATTTTCAATTAGGTGCTTTGCAAAATCGCACAGCACACCATGAGATTCTAAAACCCCCAGTATTTCCTTTTTTGAAACCAAGTCAGACATAGCACTGATTCCCTTTCAATTTCATCTTGTAGCCAGCGTTGAAATATACTATGCACATAAAATTTAAATTATCAAATACTGACACACAAAAGCGCCCCTCTCCCCAATTGGGAGCGAGGCGCAAAAAATGAAAACTTATGGAATCTTTATGGGTATTTTCAGTGCGTTGGATATGGATAGTCGCAAAAGTCTTGAAGTTTGGTTTTCGTTTAAGTTAGATTGCGGGTATGGACCCGCTCTACGGACTTATAACAACACTTATTATTCGCTGCGTCCCAAACAAATATACAAATTATTTATAGACGCCTTTATTTTTTCTATTTCGACTAAATATTCAATTTTTTTTGCATTGTCCGTTGCGTTATTCAACTTTTTTTCATATTTTTTCTGATCAACTTCTAATTCAGAAATCCTCTTACGAACGACATCTTTCACGCATTACATCTCCTTCTTATAAAGATTTTTCATCAAATACCGGTCATAATTTTTGATTTTCTTACAAAGGTCTAAGGTCTTATGTATTTTACCACACCAATATGTTGGATGCAAGTTCATTAATTGGATTTGGTAATTTTACAACTTCCGTTAGCCTGCAGAGTTGACCGAAAACTTGTGAAAATTTTATGGGTATTTTCAGTCTGTTGGATATTCGCAAAAGTCTTGAATGCTGACTTCCAGCCAAAGAATCCAAACCCATGGATTAGCATTCCAGCCGTATTCGTCAAGCAGGTCTGCGGGTACAGACCTGTTCCACAGTTTTTTGTACTCTTCAAGAGGAACTGTATCCAGCAATTCCTGCATCCGATGCATAAGAAAGGGTATTTCCCCATATGCGGCGCAGGCAATCGCTTTGCGTCCATGCAGAAGCTGCGTCTGGTCTATTCCGAAATCGATACATCCCAATGAAGAAATATCTTGCAGCCGGTCCAGACTTATCGTCTCTACACAGAGGTGCAGACGCGCAGCTTCCTTCGGCATATCGGCTGCCGGAAGCCATTGTCCGCCAGTAACCTCACACTGCTCGAAGTACTTAGGTACGCCCCTTATTATTTTTACGGGGCCGCCATGACGATACTCAATCTCTGCCACGAGAGCCCCATTGCCGCCGTCTACCCCCATGCATCGAACACGCCAATCTTCTTTTACCCACAGAATATCGCCGGCATTATACGGTCCAGCAAACCATTTTTCACGATAACCATCATCTTCAGCAAAGACCGCATGAAGCTGACCATTGTCATCTTTATCAAACCACTTAAATTTGGAGAAACCGCAGCTTGTTTGAAACGGTCCAGTGCAGATTTTCTTTTTCGTTTTGTCCAAAAGAGCGCGGATCATCTCAGCAGAGATCTCTTCGGGAAAGCAATAAGGTTTCATGCTCATAATAATTCTCCTTTACGTGCGTTATCCTTTTTTGAGTTTGAATCACTATATGCAATACCCACAGAATATATCAAGGATGCGAATTGACTGCGGCTGAGGTCGTTGAATCTTCAGGCTGACTTTTGGGGCAGCCGCCTCTTTCCTGCCGGCGCCTTTTCGATACTCAGCTATCCATGCCGCTTTGCCACTGGCACAGTGCTGGAAGTGACCTCGTATAATGAACTCACCCTGCGGACTGGCGTGTCGTTTTTTTTGATATAACCGGAAATGGAAATCCTCAGATTACAGCAATGGTCATATTCTTGACGTTCGCCTTTACTCGCCAGCTGCATTTCCCGGCAATCAGACGTTCGTTGATTCGTCGAACATACCGGTATAAGGTTGCCCTGCTGCAGCGTCCCACTCCCACAACGCCGGAAAGAGCAAGCTCCTCAATCATGTACTGTACTGTATCCATCATATCTGCTTCCTTTCAATTCAATTTTGGCGTTTGAATTACTATATGCCATATTCACTGAATTTGTCAAGATTGTAAGCTGTCTGCGGCTGAAACAAATGAATCTTCGGTCCGACTATTGATGGTCAGCCTTCTCTTTTCCGCCGCCCAGCCTGTAAATTTTCGATTTTCTCTTGCCGGTGCCTTTTCGATACTCAGCAATCCACACCACTTTACCACTGGCATAGTGCCGGAAGTGACCCCGTACAGTGAATTCTCCCTGTGGACTGGCGTGCCGGCCTTCAGGCATAATTGAAATCGTTTTTCTGCTTCGCCTGAGTATGTATGTGACAGATTTAGATTGTTTCAGTCTGGGCTGCCGTGATAATTTGTGTGAAGGATTACGTTCATGCTTTTCGTCAGGCTTATTTCTGTCTGTCTTTTGCCAGCCATAAGCCATAACCGCCATCACTGCAAAATAGAGGTCGAGCAGGACTTTCAGATCATCCAGATCTGCCCGCACACGATTTTTTGTAACTTTACACAGTTCGCCGCCCTGCATGGTTAATTTGCAGCTGCCGAGACTCTGCCCGTTTTGATTGACATGAAACAGCACTTCATTTCCTTCACGAATACCTTTCATTGACCATCCAATCTCAATGAGTCTTATTTCAAGCGCACGGAGCGGGACAGGGTGACTGAGTATCTCTGCTTCATGTGTGTTTCCCCAATCTATAACGGCATTGGCATCATCTAGTGTAAGAATTAGTTTATCCATTGATAATGGCTCCTTTTATATACGTATTCAGATGCTGAAAATTTTCAAATATCAGAGATACAAAATACGATACCGATACACCACAGTTCGCCGTCCTCATAAATCTCGAAGGTTTCGTGAGGAATATCTGTTTTAAATGTCCAGCAGGGTCCGCCCTCATCGTGCCATACAGCGTCAATACGTCTGGCAAGCTTTTTGGCAGCAGCATAAAACGGGCACTCTTCCCTATCGTATTTCTGACACCCTGGATCATCGAAAATGCCGGTTTTGGTAATGAAAATAGTGCCTCCGTCATAACAGCCGACTTCATCATCGATTGCCCCGCAGAACTCAGCGTTGTCGTCTGAATATCCGAAGACTACGACCAATCCGTTTTCTTTGGCCGTTTTCTTTTCAGATAACGTGATTTCTTCCATGTAATTACGCCCAGTGAGCAGTTCTGCCAGTTCTTTTCCAGTCATTTTTTCTCCTCCTCCATATATCCCTTTACTGAGAACGGTACGACTTCATAGCAGATGCAGGCACAAAAAGAAAGCGGGCCGGACGGCATATATGCTTCTGTTCCGTCTGGGATAATAGCTTTCCTGCCATTCTGCAATGAAACTAAGCTGCCGTGTATCCATTCGCCGCTGTCAATTCTTTGCCCACACACAGACTTGATTTCTGAAGTCTGTCCGCAATTTGAACAGCATATCTCGGATGTGAAATTCGTATTTTCTGCATTGACAGGATTAACCGCAGGCATCTCTT
>CAMWQV010000152.1 GCA_947176425.1 uncultured Clostridia bacterium | reverse complement strand
AAGGTCCCCAACACCGGCGGATTAAAGGGCATTGAAGCCGCCGCCGCCGCGGGTGTTGCAGCGGGGGACGCGGGGAAAATTCTGGAGGTCATCTCCCGGGTGACGCCGGAGCAGAAAGAGGCAATCCGAGAATACCTGAACAGCCATGAGATCACCGTCGCGCCCGCGGAGGGGGACGCGGTTTTCGATATCATCCTGACTCTGACCGCCGGAAATGAGACGGTCCGTCTGCGGATCGCCGATTATCACACCCATATCGTACATATCGAGAAAAACGGGACGGTCCTGCTGAGAGCGGGGACGGTTGCCGCCGCCGGAACCGCCGCGGGCCTGACGGACCGGAGCTGTCTGACCGTGGAAGCAATCATGGATTTTGTTGAGACGGCGGACTTGCAGGACATCCGCGGACTGATACAGCGGCAGATCGACTATAACTATGCCATTGCGCAGGAGGGAATGTCCGGAAACTGGGGCGCGAATATCGGAAAAGTTCTGCGGGAGCATTACGGCGATGAGGTGAAGATACGCGCCCGGTATATGGCCGCGGCGGGGTCGGACGCCCGTATGAGCGGCTGTGAGATGCCGGTGATTATCGTTTCCGGCAGCGGCAACCAGGGCATTACGGCGTCCGTGCCGGTGGTGGAGTACGCAAAAGAACTGGGGGTGAGCCATGACACGACGCTGCGGGCCGTCGCGCTCAGCGACCTGCTGACCATCCATATGAAAACGGGCATCGGGCGTTTAAGCGCGTACTGCGGGGCGGTCAGCGCGGGATGCGGCGCGGGAGCGGCGATCGCGTATCTCAGCGGCGGCGGGCTGACGGAAGTGGCCCACACGCTGGTCAATGCGCTGGCCACCATCTCCGGCATGATCTGCGACGGCGCGAAACCGTCCTGCGCCGCAAAAATTGCCGCCGCGGTGGACGCCGGGATTCTGGGGTACAATATGTTCCGCAGCAGCCAGCAGTTCCGGGGCGGCGAGGGAATCGTGGCCAAAGGCGTGGAGGCGACCATCTCCAATATCGGACGGCTGGGGCGTTTCGGTATGCGGGAGACCGACCGGGAGATTATCCGGATTATGACCGGGAATTAGGAATGAAGCGAGGCGGTGGTTGGGATGATTTGTCCTTACTGTAAGAAAGAATTTTTCCGCGGCAGTATATGTCCGCGGTGCGGCGGTACGGTACGGCTGTTCTGCCCGCAGTGCGGCCGCCCTGCGGAAGGGAATTTCTGCTCTCACTGCGGCGCTGAAATCCCCGCTGCTTTTCAGGACAGCAGCGATAAAAATAAATGGGCCGCTTTTTTTATGTGCCTTTTCCTGGGCGGACTGGGCATCCACCGCTTTTATACCGGTAAAATCGGCACCGGTATCCTGTGGCTGCTGCTGTTCGCGCTGTCTTCTAAACTGTGGGTTATCGCCGTGCTTGTCGATCTGGTCTTTATCGTTATGGGAAAATTTAAGGATAAACACGGGCGTTATCTCCGGTAATTCTGAAATACAGGGAGTGAAACTATGGACAGAAAAGCAATGGCAAAAGAAACTTTAGAGATCATAAAACGGGGATACTATGAATCGGAACAAAAGCAGATCATCATAAAAGAGACGGTGGAACGGTCCATCGGGCACAGTACATTAATCACTCCTGCGGAGGGTGAGAAAATTCTTGAAAAATATGGCGGATGCACTGGCGGCAGCCAGCCGGAAACACGAGTGGAAAATATCTCCGCAGTAGAGGCGGTCCGAATCTTTGCGGCGGAAGGAAAAACAAATATTGGCGTATTGAATTTCGCAAGCGCAAAAAATCCGGGAGGCGGTTTTCTGAACGGAGCCAAGGCGCAGGAGGAAAGCCTGACCGTTTCCAGCGCCCTCTATCCCACGCTGACGGCACACGAAGAATATTACCTGAAAAATCGGGCCAACCGCTCCATGATGTATCTGGACTATGCCATCTATTCCCCGGAAGTCGTATTTTTCCGTGACAGCGCGTTTCGTTTAACGGAAACACCCGTGAAGGCTTCCGTGCTGACCTTGCCGGCAGTCAATATGGGGCAGGCGCTTCTAAAAGGCGAAAACGCGGAGGAAGCCAAAAAAGTGATGCGCCGGAGAATGAAGCTGGCTTTGGGAATCTTTGCGGAACAAAACGCAAAGCATGTAGTGCTCGGGGCCTACGGATGCGGCGTTTTCCGCAATGATCCCAGAGAGGTTGCGGCCTGGTGGAGAGAACTGCTGGAGGATGAAGGCATGGGACAGTATTTCGATTCCGTGTTCCACGCGGTTTTGGACCATTCTAAAGGGCAATTTTGCATAAAGGCTTTTCAGGCGTAACAAAAGATCAATAAAAGGACTGGTACAGAATTTCTGCCCTGTACCAGCCCCTTTTTTTGTTACGCAAACAGCATTGCCGTCCAGTGAACGATCATACACAGCACAATCCCGACCACTGTCGGCAGAACGATTGCCAGAGCAGTCCATTTAACGCTTTTTGTCTCCCGCCAGATCGTCAGGCAGGTGGTTCCGCAGGGGAAATGAAACAGTGTCAGCAGCAGCACGCAGACCGCGGTGACAGCCGTCCAGCCGTTGGCGGCAAGCAGCGTATGCAGTTCGGTCAGGCTGCTGTAATCGGTCAGAGTTCCCGCAGCCAGATAGCCCATTAAAATACATGGCACAACGATTTCATTCGCCGGGAACCCCAGCACGAACGCCAGCAAAATAAATCCGTCCAAACCCATCCAGGCGGCCAGCGGCTGTAAAAATGCCGCCAGATATGCCAGCACGCTCTGTCCGCCGACGGTGAGATTCGCCGCGGCCCAGATCAGCAGTCCCGCCGGCGCCGCGACCACGACCGCACGCCCTAATACAAAAAGCGTCCGGTCCAGAATGGAGCGAATCAGCACCTGCCCCACCTGCGGCATTCGATACGGCGGCAGTTCCAGGGAAAAAGACGAGGGCTGGCCTTTCAGGACCGTTGCCGACAAAATCCGGCTCGCCCATAACGTCATTGCAGTTGCCAGAACAATCGTCCCCATCAGCAGCCCCGCCGATAAGACCGAACTCCCAAACCCGCTGCCGGTGACAAAAAACATGGAGATGAGCGCGATCAAAGTCGGCAGACGGCCGTTACAGGGCATAAACGCGTTGGTCAAAATCGCAATCAGCCGTTCCCGCGGACTCTGGATAATCCGGCAGCCCATGACTCCGCAGGCGTTGCATCCGAGAGCCATGCACATTGTTAAGCTCTGTCTCCCATGCGCGCCGGAACGCTGGAAAAAGTGGTCCAGATTAAAAGCGACCCGGGGCAGATATCCCGCGTCCTCCAGCAGCGTAAACAGCGGGAAAAAAATTGCCATCGGCGGCAGCATCACCGACACCACCCACGCGACAGTCCGGTACATCCCGTCGATCAGCGCGCCTTCCAGCCACCGGGGCGCGTGCAGAGTCTGCAACATGCCGCGCAGCGGTTCCTGCCAGCCCAGCAGCAGTCTGGAGAGCAGTTCCGACGGTACATTTGCCCCGGCCATCGTCAGCCACAGCGCCAGCGCCAGCAATAACAGCATGACAGGAATGCCGGTTGCTTTTGATGTCAGCAGCCGGTCCAGAACACGGTCGCGGCGCTGGGCCGCGGCGGCGTCCTTTACCGATACTTTTGCGGCAATTTCCGCGGCCCGCGTGATATGCGCGGCGGCACAGTGTTCCCAGCAGCCGGGACAGTCTGTACAGCACGGCAGTTTTGGACGGGGCGGCGGTGCGCTGGCCGTCTCCGCCAGCAGACGCCGCAGCGTGTTCAAACCCTTGCCGCCCCGTGCCGCCGCGCCCGTCACGGGACACCCCAATTCTCTCCGCAGGGCCTGCAGGTCGATCTCGATTTTCTTTTTTGCCGCCTCATCCAGCAGGTTCACACAGACCACCACCGGCCATGTCACCTCTAATATCTGAAGCGCCAGTGCCAGATTGCGTTCCAGACAGGTGGCGTCCACAACCACCAGCGTTACATCCGCTTCGCCGGACAGCAGATAATCTCTTGTGACCTCCTCCTCGGCGCTGCCGGGGTGGAGGGAGTAGGTCCCGGGCAGATCGATCAGAGTATAGGTCTGACCGTGGTATGTATACTCGCCCACAGCCGTCGATACCGTTTTCCCGGGCCAGTTGCCCGTATGCTGATGCAGATTCGTCAGCGCGTTGAACACTGTCGATTTCCCTACGTTCGGATTCCCTGCCAGGGCGATCTTGGGTCCAGTGGCCATAATTTGTATCCCCTCCCCTTGTCGTATGCCGTTTTGTTCGGCTTTACTCTCAGTCTATGCGGAGAGAAAGGGGCGGTGACTGGCAATATCTTCTTCTGTCTCGGTCTGGTGTGTGCCGGACTCCCTCCGCCCGGGCAGGCAGCGCCCTCAAAATGCCGGGAAAAGGGCAGACCAGGAAATAAGACTGACAAACCCGCAGAGCGCCTGGAAGCAGGCATCCTGCGGGTGATTGTACCGCGGCGGCTGTCAGGAGGGATTGAGTATACTTTCCACTTGAGAAAGCGGCAGTTCAAGGGTATCGGCAATCTCTTCCGGCTTGGAAGACTTTGCCATTTTGCGAATCATGTTGGAAAGCATCTCTACTGCGCCTTCCCTGCGGCCTTCCTCACGCCCCTTTTTTTGACCCTTTTCCCAGCCTTCCCTGTGTCCTTCCTCACGCTGAACAGCTGCATACTGCTCCCAGTCCCACTCCTCAAACAGCATATTCTGCACCTCGCTTCCATATTTCTCCAAGAACTTTTTCATAATATTATCTTGAATGGCACGGTCAATTGCCGCTGAAATTGCGTCATCTAACGCTTTCCCCTTCTCTCTCTGCTCCTGCCGGACGTAATGTATGAACGTGCTGTACTCCTCTAAACTGCGGCTCTTTTTTATGATCCCCGATCTCCCGTAATTGATATTGTACAGATCGACTTTCAATTCAAGCGCGGGGTTTTCTTTCTGTTCCGCAAAGGCATCCGACAGTTTGAGCTGCCTGTAATCCGCGCAGTTCCTTTCCCCGTTGTACAGTACAATAAAACGCGGCGTTGGTATCTTCACCAGTGTTGAACCGTATATTTTCCGCAGCTTTGCTATCTGCTCATAGATCCGCGCTATATATATAAAGATCCGCAGCGGCATATTCTCGTTCAGGGTAGACTGATGTTCCACCAGAACAACAAGCACCCCATTGATAATAAAAGAGATGTCGTTTTTCCGGCCCTTGTACAGCGCGTCTTCAATCGTATTGATCTCTATCTCAGTATCCTTTGGATAGTTTGTCCCCTCGATTGCATTGATCAGTTCTATAAGCCGCTCTTTATCGCTGAAATATAACGAAAAGACGGAATCTTTGTATTCTCTGTTTGTTTTCGCCATAGTAACTCTCCCGCTGGTTTTTCCGTTTTTTCTTAGTTCTTATGTTTTATATTCATTATATCATACCGTCCTGTATCTTTCAAGCTTTAAATAGAATTGTCAGGAAACCAGCAATATTTTACTTTTTATAGTTGCATTGGCGCAAACGATCTGCCAATTCTGAGAGGATCGCAACATCTCTTTCTTCCAAACCAGTAACGTTCAGGCTTTCAAAACGCTCTACACCTAAGAGGTAATCTGTAGAAACCGAAAACACTTTTGCCAATTCTACAAGAAAGGCTGGCGATGGCATGGATAATCCCTGCTCCCATGAATTGACGCCATTTCGCGTGATCCCCAAACGTCGCGCAAGTTCCGCTTGTGTCCAGCCTCTTGCTGTCCTTAAAGTTTTAATGCGTTCCGCTGTCATAAATAATCGCCCTTTGCTTTTATTCGTCGGGGACGTACTCCGCCACACCTTGTTCACCCATTGTTTTCCACAACGGCGCATAGT
>CAMWQV010000151.1 GCA_947176425.1 uncultured Clostridia bacterium | reverse complement strand
GGATGCAGTTCTGTCTCTGGGAGGTGTGCGCTATGTTTGATGAAAAGGACCTGATACTTGAAGCAAGACATGTGACCCGGCGTTTTCCCGCTTCCGGAGGCCGGGAACTGACGGCCTGCAATGATATCAACCTGAAATTCTATCGGGGAAAGACTTTGGGGCTAATCGGAGAGTCCGGCTGCGGCAAGTCCACCTTTATGCGGTTTCTGGTTCGACTGGACGTTCCCACAGAAGGAGAAATACTTTTTAAGGGGAAAGACCTGACGAAATTGAAGGGCGAGGAGCTGCGTCAGACCCGGCAGTATATCCAGATGGTCTTTCAGGACCCCGGCGGTTCATTCAACCCGAAAATGAGAATCCGTGACATCATTTGCGAACCGCTGATGAATTTTGGACGGATTAAGGCGTCCGAAAAAGACGCCGTGGCCCGGAAATATCTGAAAGCCGTGGATTTGCCCGGCGACTTTGCGGACCGGTTCCCCCATAATATGTCCGGCGGACAGCGGCAGAGGATCGCGATTGCCCGCGCCATTGCGCTGGAGCCGGAACTGATTGTTATGGACGAAGCGACCTGTGCGCTGGACGTATCCGTGCAGAAGACCATTATTGAGCTGGTCTGCAAGCTCCAAAAAGAAAAAAATATCGCTATCGGCTTTATCGCTCACGACTTGGGCCTGATTCAATCCTTTGCCCACCAGATTGCCGTGATGTATCTGGGCAGCATTGTCGAGGTTCTCCCCGGTGAAGATGTGGACAAAGCGCGGCATCCTTATACGCAGGCATTGTTAAGCGCTATTTTTGATACCAAAATGGACTTCACGAAAAAGATCGAGAGCATTGACAGCGAAATACCAAGCCCTCTGGACGTGCCTCCCGGATGTCCTTTCCAGACGCGGTGTGGGCACTGTATGGATATCTGCCGCAGGGAACGCCCCACGCTGAAAGCCATCGGCGAGGGACACGAGATCGCCTGCCATTTGTTTGAGGAGGTTCCGGTATGAAAAGATATTTTGCGCTTGTTTTGACGGCGGTTATGCTGTTGGCACTGCTGGCCGGGTGCGGCCCGCGAACGACCGATGATATTGCCAACCGGGATCAGCAGACGGCAGAGGACAGCGGCCTGACCATTCACAAGATCGGCGTGGCGACCTATAACATCAAGGACGCGCAGGTGATGATGTTCAAGGATTATCTGGACAACTACATAAAAGAGTGCTTTACCGATGTGACCTTCCTGTACTCCGACAGCATCTCCAGCAATGAGGACATGGAGAACTTCCTGACGCTCTGCGCGGAAAACGGTGTGGAAGGCGTCATGATTTTCGGTTCCAACGATCTGGTCAGGGAAGTGGAGTTCTGCGCCGGACATGGGATGTATGTGATTCGTCCCTCCGGTACTTCCTCCGACGCTGTTTTTGACGCAGTCGCTGAAAACCCATATTTTGTAGGCGAGATTGGTCCGGGCGCTGAAAAAGAGTACAAGGCAGGAGAAGAAATGGCCCGAGCAATGGCCGGGGAGGGAAAAAGCTATGTGATTCTCTCCAGCGGTGCTTCTCTGGGCAACGAGATGCACCGGCAGCGCACGCTGGGAATGCTGGACGTTCTCCAGGAGGTCCACGGCGTTACCTTTCCGCAGAGCTGTGAGGAGTTGGCTGTGGTGACGGAAACAACGGCGATCGAAACCGATGGGCTGCGGATTATCATTTGTCCCGGCTATCTGGAGTTGGAGGAAAACCGTGTCTCCGCTTCTGAGATCATTTCTGCTGGAGAATACACCACCATCCTGTCCGCTGTTCCGGTTACGCCGCTGATGGACGCATTGAACTCCGTGGAGGTCGAATGCGGCGTGATTGACTGTTTCTCTGAGGACAACTATTTTGGCTTTAAAAAGGGAAAAATCTCCTATGTAGCCGGTAAATACCAGTCTGAAATTGGCCCTGGCTTTGCCGCTCTCTACAACGCCATTACCGGATATGCGGACGCTTACCGGATAGACGGAATGGCGTTCCGGCTGGAGCAGGGCTTTTGGAGCGCTGCCAGTGAAGCCGAATATGACACGAAGTATGCTTTGGCCTCCAGTATCACGATTAACGCTTATAATTATGAGGATTTGTATTCTGTCATTAAGAGCCTGACCCCAGAGGCGGATTTTGAGACCTATAAGGCTTTGGTAGAAAGCTACAGCTATGATGACTGTCTAGCAAGGCGGTCCGGCTGACAAAACAGAGAGGAGTGAAATACTGTGTCTGATCACAGTCATGAGCATAAACACGATCACAGTCATGGGCACGAACATGAACACGGTCACAGCCACAGCCACGACCACGGGCACGAACATGAACATGGTCACAGCCACGATCACGGTCATGAGCATGGCTGCTGCGGCGGGCATGACCACGAGAGCCGTGAGGATACCCCTACCCGCTCTCATACCCATTTTGTAACCGAGCATCACCATACGCCCGGCCACGCTGACGACTGCGGCTGTGAGCAGTGCAACCCCCACGCGGAATACTGTGACATCTGCGGCGAAAGTCTTGCCCAATGTACCTGCAAGATGCCGGATGAGGATATGGAGAAACGGGTCTATATTCTCGAAGGGATTGACTGCGCGAATTGTGCCGCTAAAATTGAAGCAAAAGTCCGTTCCATGCCGGAGGTTGCGTTTGCCTCCGTGTCCTTTGCCACCAAACAGCTGCGTGTTTCCGCCAATAACCAGGATGAGCTGCTGCCGAAAATGCAGGCTGCTATTGACGCGATTGAGGATGGTATCACGCTGGTGCCGCGTAAACGCCGCTCTATGGGCGTATCTGCCACCAAAACTTATATTTTGGAGGGGTTGGATTGTGCCAACTGCGCCGCTAAGGTAGAAGCCAGGCTGAAGGAAATGGATGGGGTGGATGATGTTTCCATTACCTTTGCCACCAAACAGATGAAGCTATCCGCTAAGAATCCGGACAGCCTGATTCCGCAGGTTCAGTCTTTGATTAACTCCATGGAGGATGGCATTACCGTTGTCCCGAAAGATTCCCCTAAAACGGCTGAACCGGAAAAAGCGGGGATGCCAGAGGAGAAACAGGCCCTCATCAGCATTATTGCCGGTGCGGTGCTGTTCATTGTGGGCGAGGTTCTGGAGCATATTGGCACGTCTCTGCCTGTACTGCTGGGCGTTTTGATTGTCGCTTACCTGATCTTGGGCGGCAAGGTACTGATGACGGCGGTAAAGAACATGAAAAAGGGACAGGTCTTTGATGAAAATTTCCTGATGTCCATTGCAACCCTGGGAGCATTTGCCATCGCCGAGTACCCGGAGGCCGTCGGCGTGATGCTGTTCTACCGGATCGGCGAGTTCTTCGAGGACCGCGCCGTGGCCCAAAGCCGTGAGCAGATCATGTCTGCCGTTGATCTTCGTCCCGAAACGGTCAATCTGGTGATTGGCGAAGATGTCCGTGTCATTGGTGCCGAGGAAGCCAACGTGGGTGATATCCTGCTGGTCCGGCCCGGCGACCGGATTCCTCTGGACGGCGTGATTATCGAGGGAGAAAGCAGGATTGATACCTCGCCTGTTACCGGGGAGCCTGTTCCTGTCAAGGCTGAGACAGGCGATACGGTGGTCTCCGGCTGCGTGAACACATCCGGCCAGCTGAAAATCCGGGTGGAGAAGCTGCTGGAAGAATCCATGGTGACACGTATTCTGGATTCTGTGGAGAACGCCGCCGCCAATAAGCCCGCCATTGATAAGTTTATCACCCGTTTCGCAAGGGTTTATACGCCTGCCGTTGTGTTTGCAGCTCTAGCGGTGGCGCTGGTTCTGCCTTTTATCATTCCCTCCTGGCATTTCTTTGTTGATCCCGCCTATACTGGCGCGGTATCAGTTCTCTACGGCACCTCTGGTACAGCGTCTGTACTGACTGCGCTGACGTTCCTGGTCATTTCCTGCCCCTGCGCACTGGTGTTGAGCGTACCGCTGGCCTTTTTCTCCGGTATCGGAGCCGCCTCCAAGAAAGGCATCCTGTTCAAAGGCGGCAGCGCGATTGAGGCGCTTTCAGGCATTCAGGCAATCGTCATGGACAAGACCGGCACCATTACAAAAGGTAATTTCCAAGTACAGGCCGCCATACCGGCAGAAGGTACCATTTCCGGCAAAGAACTGCTGTCTTTAGCGGCAAGCTGTGAGCTGTTTTCCACCCATCCGATTGCTGTCAGCATTGTCAACGCTGCCAATGAGCAGGATATTACTGTAGAGCGCCCATCTGATCTGAAAGAAATTGCGGGTCACGGCATTCAGGCGTCCGTTGCTTCGGGAACGCTTCTCTGCGGCAACCGCAAGCTGATGGAAGCAAATGGTGTTGATTTGTCCTCCTATCAAAAAACCACTTTTGGAACTGAAGTTCTGGTTGCCAGAAACGGAAAGTTTACCGGTAATATCGTTATCTCTGATACGCTGAAGGATGACGCTGTAGATGCAATTTCACGAATCAAGGGACTGGGTATTGTGACCGCAATGCTGACCGGCGACGCGCAGGACAGTGCCGAACACGTCGCAAAGCAGACAGGGATTGATGAAGTTCATGCCAAACTTCTGCCTGAGAATAAGCTTTCGGAACTGCAAAAAATCCGGGAAACACGCGGCAGCGTCATGTTTGTCGGCGACGGTATTAACGACGCGCCCGTTCTGGCCGGTGCGGATGTAGGAGCCGCTATGGGCAGCGGTGCGGATGCCGCGATTGAAGCTGCTGACGTTGTGTTCATGAATTCGGAGATGTCCGCGATTCCCGACGCTGTACAGATTGCCAGAAGTACCAAGCGTATCTCGTGGCAGAATGTGTGGTTTGCTCTGGCAATCAAGTTTGTCGTCATGATTATGGGACTGTTCGGCTTCGCAAATATGTGGATCGCCGTGTTTGCTGATACCGGTGTATCCATGCTGTGCCTGCTGAACTCCGTCCGTATTCTGCGCATGAAATAGAATTTGTGAGGAGAGAAAGTTTATGAAGCAGGCGCTTATTATAACCAGCTTTGGCACCAGTGTTCCCGAAGCAAGGATCAGTATTGAGGCAGTGGAAAAGGCGCTTTCGGAAGCCGCCGCAGGTTATACCTCAGTCCGAGCCTTTACCAGTCCGACGATCCGGCGTATTCTCGCAGAGCGGGGAGAGAAGGTCCCCAGCCTGACGGAAGCGCTGGAACAGCTGCACAGCGAGGGCATAAACAGGGTAGTAGTACAGCCCACCCATCTGCTGTACGGGTACGAGTATGACAAGCTGAAAGCAGAGGCGGAGAAATTTTCTGGCCGCTTTGAAATGCTGATAGTAGGAAAGCCTTTACTGGCTGGCAACAGCGACACTCTTCAGTTTGCGGAAAAAATTTCGGAAACGCATCCCCAACAGGAGGAAGCAGCTGTTGTATACATGGGTCATGGAACGGAGCATTTTGCCAATGCGGTATATCCTGCATTGCAGACAGCACTCAATTTGATGGGCAGAAGCGATATCTGTATCGGAACCGTAGAGGGCTGGCCAGGATTGACAGAAATTCTGCGGCAGTTAAAAAAGCCTTGTAAGGTGAAACTGCTGCCGTTGATGCTGGTGGCCGGAGATCATGCGAGAAAGGATATGGCCGTCAATTGGAAGCAGGAATTGGAAAAAGCTGGTCATACGGTGCAATGTGAGTTTACCGGATTAGGAGAACTGGTATGGGTACAGAAAATGTACAAGGACCGGCTGATGACAGTCCTTTGATAATAGCCAAGCAGTGTTAAAGTAAATATGAAACAGAGTCAGCAGAAAGTTTTTCACTACTGGCTCTGTTTTTTAGATTTCTTATGATATCTATAGCAACCATCAAAAATATTGACAGGGAATGACAAAAGAGGTAAGATGAAAG
>CAMWQV010000150.1 GCA_947176425.1 uncultured Clostridia bacterium | reverse complement strand
TACGTGGAGCTGGCGTAACACGGCATCATCTATGTGGATGAGATCGATAAAATCGCCCGTAAAAGCGAAAATACGTCCATTACCCGGGACGTCTCCGGCGAGGGCGTACAGCAGGCGCTGCTGAAAATTCTGGAGGGAACGGTCGCCAATGTGCCGCCCCAGGGAGGACGCAAACATCCCCATCAGGAATTTATCCAGATCGACACCCATAATATCCTGTTTATCTGCGGCGGCGCGTTTGACGGCTTGGATAAGATCATCGAACGGCGCACAGACAAGCGCGTGATGGGTTTTGACGCGCCGATTCAGAGCAAAAAAGAGAAGGATGTGGGGGCGCTGTTCAAAGAAGTGCAGTCCCACGATCTGCTGAAATTCGGCATTATTCCTGAATTGGTGGGTCGTATGCCGATCATTGCGCCGCTGGATTCCCTGACCCGGGAGGACTTGGTGCGCATTTTAACCGAGCCGAGAAACGCTCTGCTGAAACAGTATGAGCAGCTGTTTTCCTATGATAAGGTGGAACTGACCTTTGAACAGGAAGCGCTGGAGGCTGTGGCGGATAAGGCGATTGAACAAAACATCGGCGCACGCGGACTGCGGGCTGTGATGGAGGGAATCTTGACGGATATCATGTTTGATATTCCTTCTGATCCATCGGTGGAGAAGGTAGTGATTACACCTGCCTGTGTAAAGGGAGAGTGTGGTCCGACCTTTGTCCGCGGCAGCATGGGACGCGCTGTGTAAGTGACCCGGCCCTGTGGAGGGCTGGATAATAAAAGTTTTTGCGCAAAGCTTCGTTTTGCCTGGGAATGTCCCGACAGCAAAACGAAGTTTCGCGCAGTCTATCAAACGTGGGGGAAGGAGAGACATAACCTGTGGAAACAATAGAAAATACAACGATGAATATGCCCGTCCTGGCCCTGCGGGGACTGACGATCTTTCCGGGATGCGTTCTCAGCTTCGATGTGGAGCGGGATATCTCGATCAATGCCCTGGAGCGGGCTATGGAGGGAGAGCAGTACATCTTTTTGGTAGCGCAGCGGGATATGATTTCCACGCAGCCCGGCGAGAGAGACCTGTATCGTGTAGGAACCGTGTCGCTGATCCGGCAGATTCTTCGTATCGGCGACGGGGCCGTAAGGGTCCTGATGGAAGGTAAAAAACGTGCGCGCCTGCGCCGCCTGTGGCAGACGGAACCCTATTTGCAGGGGAATGTGGAGACGGTACAGGAGACGAAGGTCAGAATTTCCGGTTTTCAGCTGGAGGCCCTGCTGCGTCAGACGTACAGTAATTTTGCAGAATATGCGTCCCTGATCCCCCGGCTGGGAGATGAGATCGTTGCCGCTGTGATGGAAGACCGCGACCCGAGCCATCTGGCAGACTTTATCGCCCAGAATATCATGCTGCGCCATCAAGACCGGCAGGCAATTCTGGAGGAAATCCGCCCGATTCCAAGACTGCGGAAAGTCAATGAGCTGCTGGCACGGGAAACGGAGGTCATCAGCTTTGAGCAGGAGCTGGAGGGGAAGATCCGCCGGGAAATAGGCGACGTTCAGCGGGAGCATATTATTCGGGAACAGATTCGTCTTTTGCAGCAGGAGCTGGGAGAAGACGAGGACGGTGAGCTGAACGAGTACAGGACGAAAATTTTGGAGCTGGGCCTTGCGGAAGAAGTAGAGAAAAAACTTCTGAAAGAGGTGGACCGTCTGGCAAAACAGACATATTCCAGTGCGGAATCCTCCGTGATCCGGAACTATCTGGATGTCTGTCTGGAAATACCCTGGGGCGTGGAGACACGGGAACGTGCCAGCGTTGCCGCGGCGCGGAAAATACTGGACCGCGACCACTTCGGTTTGGAAAAAGTGAAGGAACGGATTTTGGAGTTTATCGCTGTGCGGCAGATGAATCCGGACGCAAAAGGACAGATTATCTGTCTGGTGGGACCGCCGGGCGTGGGAAAAACGTCCATTGCAATCTCTGTTGCCGCGGCGCTGAACCGGAAACTTGCCCGGCTGAGTTTGGGCGGCGTCCGGGATGAGGCGGATATCCGGGGCCACCGGAAGACCTATATCGGCGCGATGCCGGGACGCATCGTCAACGCTGTCAGCCAAAGCGGGAGCATGAATCCGCTGCTGCTGCTGGATGAAGTGGATAAAATGGGGAATGATTACCGGGGAGACCCGTCGGCCGCGCTCTTGGAGGTGCTGGACAGCGAGCAGAACTGTGCCTTCCGCGACCATTTCCTGGAAATTCCTCTGGACCTGAGCAAAGTCCTGTTTATTACAACTGCAAATACGACCTCAACCATCCCGCGCCCGCTGCTGGACCGGATGGAGGTTATTGAGCTGAACAGCTATACCGATGAAGAAAAGCTGGAGATTGCAAAACGGTATCTGCTGCCGAAGCAGATGAAAGAACACGGGATCAGCAAGCGGACGCTGCGGGTAAACGATGACGCGATCCGGGCTGCGATCACTGGGTATACCCGGGAGTCCGGCGTCCGGAACCTGGAGCGGATGATGGGGAAGCTGTGCAGAAAAACGGCGATGCGTCTGGCGTCGGAGGATGCCAAGCGTGTCAATATTACGCCGGACAATCTGCCGGAATTTTTGGGCGTGCAGCGGTATCAGACGCCTGCGCGGGATAAAGACCCGGTGGGCATTGTCAACGGTCTGGCCTGGACAGAGGCGGGCGGCGAATTGCTGGAGGTCGAGGTCAATGTCATGGAGGGTACCGGAAAACTGGAGCTGACAGGTAATTTAGGGGATGTGATGAAGGAATCCGCCCGTACCGCTGTCAGCTGTATCCGCAGCAGGGCAAAACAGCTCGGCATAGACCCGGAATTCTATAAAAACAGGGATATTCATATTCATTTCCCCGAAGGCGCTGTCCCGAAGGACGGTCCCTCTGCCGGAGTTGCCATTACCACGGCGGTCGTGTCGGCGCTGACGGAACGGAAGGTTCGGAGCGATGTGGCGATGACCGGCGAGGTGACATTACGGGGACGTGTGCTGGCGATCGGCGGCCTGAAGGAAAAGACAATGGCCGCAAAACGAAACGGAATCCAGACGGTGATCCTGCCGAAAGACAATCAGCGGGATCTGTCGGAGATTGACCCGGTAGTGCGGGAGGCGCTTCGATTTGTGTCGGCGGATACCATTGATATTGTGCTGAATGAGGCGCTGTATAAAATGGAACTGAAACCGGAGCAGGGGATTATTACCGCGTTCCTGCCGGCGGATAAACAGGATACCGCAATGCGTCAATAGGAAGGAGCCGCCATGCCAGTCAACTTCAACTGTACAGAGTTCATACGTTCCGCCGCCGCGCCGAAGGATTTTTTGCGGGACGGACTGCCGCAGCTGGCTTTTGCAGGACGGTCTAATGTAGGGAAAAGCTCGGTGATCAACCGTTTGGTGAACCGGAAAAATTTTGCCAGAGTGGGGGCGTCGCCGGGAAAAACCAGCCAGATCAATTATTTTCTGCTGGATCAAAAAGCGTATCTGGTAGACCTGCCCGGATATGGCTATGCAAAGGTGTCGAAAGCGGAACGGGACCGGTGGGGAAGATTAATGGAGGCATATTTTGCGTCCGGACTGATCTCCTGGGGTGTGATGATCGTGGATGCGCGGCATAAACCGACGGCGGATGATGTAACAATGGCGAACTGGTTTTTTGAGACCGGCTGTCCGCTGATCGTAGCCGCCAATAAACTCGATAAGCTGAAAAAATCACAGATCGAACCGAATTTGCAGGTCATCCGTGATACGCTTGCACTTCGGGGAGAAGATGAGCTGGTGCCTTTCTCCGCAGAAAAGGGAGACGGGAAAGACCAACTCCTGAAGCTGTTGGAGACCGCTATTGAACAATAAAACCGTAAAAAAGACAGAGGGCTGCGTTGTTTCACAGCTCTCTGTCTTTTTATTGTCAGCCCTGTGTAACGATAAAATAGTAATCCATCGTACCGGACCGGTCACTGTGGCTGCTCCATGTGGCAGTTGCGACCATGACAGTATCCTGACCGGCCACCGGCATGATGAAGGAAAAGACATCGTTGCCATAGGAGACCTCTACCGTCTCGCCCGCCGGGACAGCGCCGTTTTCTTCAACGGCGGTATCCGCGGACCAGTATGTGACGGTCACGGCATCCGGCAGGACGCTGAAATACATACCGACTTCCTCTCCGGCTGCGGCGGATACAGACGAGCTTTCTTTCAAATCGGTCATGGTCTGCTCAGAGAACAAAGGATTTGCGCCGTCAGCAACAAAACTGCTCTTTTTATAGGTCCAGTCCCCGCCGGCGAGGGAGGCGCGCACCTGCTGGCTGCCTGAGATGACCGCCATGGAAGGTACAGAAGCTTGCAGTTCTTCAATGGATACCTGTCCGCAGGCTGAAAGAACCATCAGCAAGCAGAGTGCAAGGGCGAATATTAACTTTTTTTTCATAACAAATTTCCTCCTATTGTGTATAAACAAATGACGCGGTTCTGCGCCAAAAGTTTTCATATTACCGCCAGTCTGCCCGGACAGGATTTCTGGGGGCGGTACGCCGGAAACGCAGGACTGTCCGTCCAACGATCAGGCAGCTGTCGAGATGACGGGTGTCAGTAACACCGAAGTAACTGCGTAAAGACGGATCGGCGTTGATGGCGGATGTGGCAAAACCGCAGTACAGTGCGCCCAAGCCCATTGCGTGGGCCAGCAGTTCCATGTTAGCCAGTGCAAGAGCACCGTCAATAGAGCGCTCCGAAGTAACGGCGATCATCTGATTGCCGCCGTAAAAGAGCGTGTCCGGCTGATCGGGGTTTTGCAGGTAGCTTTCGTAGCGGCGCAGAAGCGTTTTTTGTCCGCGCTCCTCTGCGATGCGGGCAAAGCTGGTCCAGATTTTGGGGCGCATGTCCTGAAATTCTTTGTCCAGCACGAGAAAGCCTACAGTCTGACTGTTGCTGCTGGTGGGAGCGCAGCGTCCGGCCTCCAGAAGCTTCTCCAGCTCCTCACGGGTCAGCTTTTCACCGGTGAACCGGCGGATACTGCGGCGGAACCGCATTGCGTTGAGCAGAACGTCCGGCTGAAGGTCAAAGGACGCGCTGTCATAAGGAACCGGTGGTTCCAGGTCCGGCATGGACACTGCTCCGGCGGGACAGATGGCGACGCACTGACCGCAGGCAAAACAATAGGGCCTGCACTGAAAGACGCCGTCCTCCCTCCGGGAGAGAGCATGGACTGCACAGTTCGCCGCGCATTGGCCGCAGCCGGTACACAGCTTGGGATCAATTTCTACCATAGTTTAGTATTCTCTCCTGTAAATGATAATATAGCAGGAGCTATTATAGTACGGCGTATCAAAAAATACCAGAGGAAAAATAAGATTGAATAAAAAATTTACATTTCTGTTAAAAGGCCAAATCCAGATCGACCGCGCCCTGAATGCCGTCTACGTGACCGGCGTCGGAGTACTGCCACAAGTCGAAGCGGTAGTAGAAATCCGGTGAGGTATCATACTCCGCCAGCCACAGATGATAGCGGTCCAATTCCCGCAGGTCATAGTGAAGATATCCCTGCGTCTGGTTGAAATAGACCGCAGGACGGTAGCCTGCTTCCTCAATCCGTTTGCAGAAAGCGGCGGCACAGCGAGTGAGCGTTGTTCCGTCCAGACCGTCGGTACGGGCTTCTTCTCCGGGAATAGACTCCCAGTCAAAGGCGATGGGGAAGGCAAGCTCCTGTCCGTCCAGTGCCTCCAGAATATAGCCTGCTTCTTCCTCCGCTTCTTCGGGCGTGACGGCTTGGGAGAAGAAATAGACGCCAACCTCCAGACCGGCGTCCAGCGCGCCTTGCAGGTTCTGTTCAAAGGTTGGGTCCAGAAACAGACCGCCCTCAGTGTAGCCC
>CAMWQV010000149.1 GCA_947176425.1 uncultured Clostridia bacterium | reverse complement strand
GTTTTGTCTCAAGGGCGAAATCCAGAAGCTGGGGGACGCCCGTCTGGATACACGGCAGAAAACAGCATTGTATGCGATTTGCGATAAAATAGACAAAGCAATAAAAATGTCCCGCAGTCTGACTCGTGAAGAAGAAAAGAGCAAAATCGCGGAACTTCTGTGTGAGGCATACGATGAGCTGACAAAAGAGGCTGAACGGCTGTACCCATACGGGAGAGCTGTCCAGTATCTGGCGGAAAAAGTAAAAATGCCGCTTAAAGCATAAAATCCAGCGCGGCCTGTCGGAAAGCACCAGGAAAATGCGGCTGCGTCTATCCAAGTCTGGTGTGTGTTGATTCCCACCAATTTCGGATAGACGCAGCGCAGATTTTTTTCTCAGCTATAATCCTTTATTTATTTTTGTTTCCGCACCTCTGCCTTTGCCGCCCGGTAGCCTTTGGCTCTGCTGTACAGGAACGCCAAACACAAAGCATCACCGACACAGTTCATACCTGTCAGAGCGTGAATTTCCAAAAAATTCATCTCGTAATGCTTTTTGTCTGAGATGTTTGTCCGCTTGATGTACTGCTTCATCTTCTCGATTTCAGTCATTTTAAAAACCTCCATATTTTTTCTTGCAAGGAGGTTCCCAACCTGATATAATAGATTTATCCGGCTGGGAAACCTCGCCGGGGCATAGGGTGCTGGTGTGCTTGCTAGGGCGGTCCAGCACTCTATTTTTTATTTAGTTCGTCCTTAACCATTTTAACACCCTTTATAATAACTTCTGTCCTAGTTGTCTTTAAGGAATCGGCACAATCTTGAATCAGCTTGGCTTCGTCCCTTGTAATTCTAATATTCAGATTGATATTTCGAGGGTTGTCTTTTGGCGGGCGACCTGTTCTTGGGCTCATATTTTCACCAACTTTCTGCCCTTGCAATAAATATAATACTGCACGCGCAAAAAGTCAAGAGGTTTTTCAAAAATTCCTGTGAAACGGTTTTTTTATCTAAAACTAACTGCGTTTTTTCTACACATCGGAGAACGTTAAATTGTTGACAAATTCATGGGACGCAGGTATACTATAAGTACAAAAAATTTCTGAGACCAGATTCCAAAAGGAGCTGCCATGTTTAATATTACTTTTGTGTTTGAAAACGGCGATCCTGTTACAATCTCCGCCCTTGCGGGAGAAAAACTGCTGGATGTCGCCCGAAAAGCCAATGTTGCCATTGACGCGCCCTGTTCCGGCAACGGCGTCTGCGGGAAATGCCGTGTGCGGCTGGTGTCCGGCTACCTGGACGCGCCTATCAACCGCCATATCTCCGCGGAGGAATACAATGCCGGGTGGCGTCTGGCGTGTTTGGCCCAGATCTGCGGCGACGCGGAAATTGCGGTGCCTGATATCGCCAACGCCTACCGAAGCCGCATGAAAATCGCGGACCTCAGTTCCCCGGAAGAGGCCGCTATTTTCGACCGTCTCCGTGATCAGCTTCTGGAAGCCGGGTTCAGCATGGACAGTGACCTCAGTTTCCTCCCCCTGGACCTCGCGGAACCGACTTTGGAGGACACCATGCCGGATAACGAGCGCGTCCTGCGTGCCGTGGAGGCCGCGACCGGCGTGCCTGCGGCGTCGGTCATGATTCCCTACAGCGTCCTGAAGCATTTAAGCTGGGTCCTGCGGGAAAGCGGGTTCCATATCAAATGCGTCATCTCCCGTGACCAGGAGCGCATTCTGGTCCGCGACATCCTGCCCGCTGACAATACCGACCCGATTGTAGGCTTCGCGCTGGACCTGGGCACTACATCTCTGGCGGGCGTGCTGGTGGATTTGCAGACCGGTAAAATTCTCGCGAAGGCCAGCGGCGGCAACGGGCAGATCCGTTACGGCGCGGACGTTATCAACCGCATCATTGAGTCCGGCAAGCCGGGCGGACGGAAGCGTTTGCAGGACGCCGTCGTAAAAGATTCCATTATCCCCATGCTGGCGCAGATGTACCGTGCGTCCGGCGTCAATCCCCGGCGTATTTACCGTATGGTCCTGGCGGGCAATACCACGATGAACCATCTTCTGCTGGGCCTCCACGCCGACCCAATCCGGATGGAGCCGTTTGTCCCCAGTTTCTTCCGCACGGATTATCTCTATGTGCGGGATATCGACCTGAAAATGAACCGTATGGCGGAACTGATTGTGGCCCCCAATATCGGCAGCTATGTGGGCGGCGATATCACGGCGGGCGCGCTGGTGTCCATGATCTGGAACAGCCCCGAAATGAGCCTGTTTATCGACCTGGGCACCAACGGCGAACTGGTCTTCGGCAACAATGAATTTTTAATGAGCTGCGCCTGTTCCGCCGGTCCCGCTTTTGAGGGCGGCGATATCAGCTGCGGTATGCGCGCCACGGACGGCGCGGTGGAAGCCTGCACCATTGACAAAGAAACGATGGAACCGGCTATGACCGTTGTAGGCGGCGCTGCCCCGGCTGGCATCTGCGGAAGCGGCATTATTGATATCATTGCGGAGCTGTTCCGCTGCGGCATTATCAACGGCAAAGGGAAATTTATCCGGGAAGGCGAACGGATTTTACATGACAGGCACGGCATGGGGTCCTATGTGCTGGCCTGGAAAAAAGATACCGGCGGCGTGAAGGACGTTGTCATCAATGAAGTCGATATTGACAACTTTATCCGTGCGAAAGGCGCGATTTTCTCCGCTACACAGACTATGCTGGCCTCTTTGGGCTTTGACGCGTCTGTGATTGAGCGGGTGTATGTAGCGGGCGGCATCGGCAGCGGCATTAATATGAAAAACGCCGTCACCATCGGCATGTTCCCCGATATCCCCCTGGAGCATTTCCACTATATCGGCAACTCGTCCCTGACCGGCGCGTATGCTATGCTGCTGTCCAGTCAGGCGCGGGAAAAAGTCTTTGCGCTGGCCCGTTCCATGACCTATCTGGAACTGAGCAATGAGCCGGGTTATATGGATGAGTTCGTCGCGGCAAGCTTTTTGCCCCATACGGACAGCAGCCTGTTCCCCAGCGTGCAGTTCGATTAAATCCGCTATGGAAGAAACGTTCTCTATTACTTATATGAAATGCGGCTTCTGCACGGCCCGGAACCACTGCGGCGCGTGCGGAGAGGAGATATCCCGAACGCTGGCGGAAAAACCGGGTATTTTGTCCGCAAACGCGGATATGAACGCAAAAACGCTGCAAATTTCCTATACGACAGGCCGTGACGCCCTGGAGGATATTTTAGACGGCATGGGCGTCATGGCAGATTAAACAGCCAATCATCTTTATTTTATTTCGCTCTTTTTCATCCTTTTTCCTGGCAGAAAAAGGGTTGCTGCAGTTCTTTTTTTGGGGGTGGTCTATGGAACCTGTCCGGCGCAGATCCTAAAACCTGGCAAATTTGAGAGGAGAAAAACAAATGACTTCTTCAACAAAAAAGTACGGCGCCATCGCGCTGTGCCTGGTCATCGGTTTTCTGGCCACACTGTCCACATCGTTACAGGACAATATGCTGGGGCGCACGGTGATCGGCGGACCGATGGTAGCTCTGCTGGTAGCAATGATCGCGTGCAATATCATGCCCAGCGTAGATAAAGATTTCAAGTCCGGTACGACTTTCGCAAGTAAAAAATTCCTGAACTGGGGCATTATCCTCACCGGCGCGACCCTCTCCTTCGCGGATATCATGGGTACCGGTATGCGCGCCCTGCCCCTGATCCTTTTCAATATCGCGTTAAGCTTTACTGTCGCTACCCTTGTGGGCCGTGCGCTGAACACCACCGGAAATACTTCCGTACTGGTGGGCGGCGGCACCTGCATCTGCGGCGGTACCGCAATCGCTACCCTATCCCCGATTATCAAAGCGACAGAGGAAGAAATCGCTTTCGCTATGGCGGCTATCTTCCTCTTTGACACCCTTGCCGCGTTCAGTTATCCCTATCTGGCCGGCGTGCTGAACCTGACGCAGAACCAGTTTGCTTTCCTGGGCGGCACCGCTATTAACGACACTTCTTCCGTAGCGGGCGCACAGGCTACATACGTCGGGCTGAACAGCCTGGGCGACTGGAACGGCGCGCTGAATGTGAAGCTGGTGCGGACTACGATGCTGATTTTCGTCGCGCTGGCCTGGACTGTCATCATGGCAAAACGGCAGCAGAACACCGCAGGCGGCGGTCAAGTATCCCTGCTGAACGTGGTGAAAAAGACGTTCCCCATGTTTATCCTTGGGTTCGTTGTGATGGCCGGGCTGAATACTGTTGGCCTCTTCGGCTTCTCCGTCGCGGGCAAGTCCGCCGGGAGCTGGCTGGGCAAAGCCGCTAAATTCCTGTTCGCATCGGCGCTGGCTGGCGTTGGATTCAAAATCAAATTCGCGGACGTGTTCTCAAAGGGCATCAAGCCCATCGCGCTGGGCGGTATTACCTGGCTGTGCGTGGCGGCGTCCTCCATGATCTTTATTAACCTGTTTGCGGGTTATGTGGGATAAGTTCTATAGGGTGAAGAAAAATTTTATTATAAAGGAGACGATGCAATGAAAATACTTGTATTGGGCGGCGTGGCTGCCGGAACGAAGGTTGCAGCCAAGCTTCTGCGCGAAGACCGGAGCTGTGAGGTTACGGTCCTAACCAAAGGAAAAGACATCTCCTATGCCGGGTGCGGCCTGCCCTATTATGTGGGCGATGTCATCCATGAGCAGAGCGATTTGATCGTAAACACCCCCGAAAAATTCGCAAAGCTCACCGGCGCGAAGGTCATCACCCAGACCGAAGCCATTTCCGTCAATCCCGGCGAACACAAGGTCGAAGCGAAAGACCTGCAAACCGGCGAAGTCAGCGAGTATACCTATGATAAACTGGTCATTGCTACCGGCGCGTCCCCCTTTGTGCCTCCCATCCAGGGCCTGGACCTGAAAAACGTGTTTGTCATGCGCACCCCTGACGACGCCATCGGACTGCGCGCCGCCGTGGAAGCGGGAGAAATCAAACGCGCTGTTGTTGCCGGAGGCGGCTTTATCGGTTTGGAAGTGGCGGAAAATCTGGCTGCTAAGGGCGTGAAAACCACGGTCGTTGACTTCGCGCCTCACGTACTGCCCAATTTCCTGGACCCCGAACTGTGCGAATACGTGGAAAACAAGATGTCTGACGAGGGGATCATGCCCATGACCGGCACCTCCCTGGAGGGCGTCGAGGGCAGCGGCAAAGTGGAAAAAGTTCTGGTCAAGACCCCCAAGAAGGAGCGCGGCCTGAAAGCTGACGCCCTGGTGCTGGCGATCGGCATCCGTCCGAACACCAAGTTCCTGGAAAATTCCGGCATTGAGATGTTCAAAGGCACGATTCTGACCGATGAGGCCATGCGTACCAACGTGGCGGACGTGTATGCCGCCGGTGACTGCGCGATGGTCCGCAACCGGCAGACCGGCAAACCGGCCTGGTCCCCCATGGGCTCCACCGCCAACATCGCCGGACGTGCGCTGGCGAAAGGAATCGCGGGGAAAGAAGTCTCCTATCCCGGCGTCCTGGGCACCGGTGTCGCAAAACTGCCCGGCGGTCTGAACGTAGGCCGGACCGGCCTGACCGAGACCGCCGCCAAAGCGGAAGGCATTGACGTTGAAACGGTCATCGCCGTAGTGGACGACAAGGCCCATTATTATCCCGGCGCGGGTACGTTTATCGTGAAGATGGTGGCGGAGAAGGCCACCCGCAAACTGGCTGGCGTGCAGGTACTGGGCGCGGGCGCGGTGGATAAAATGGCGGATATCGGCGTGGTTGCCATTTCCATGGGCGCGACCGTGGACCAGCTGGCGGCAATGGATTTCGCCTATGCCCCGCCGTTCTCCACTGCGATTCATCCGTTCGCACACTGCGCCAATATTCTGATGAACAAGCTGGACGGCGGTATGGAC
>CAMWQV010000148.1 GCA_947176425.1 uncultured Clostridia bacterium | reverse complement strand
GTGCCATCGCGGTGCGCCGGATATTCGCCTTGACCCGCGCCGTCACTTCCCGCACAGAAAAGGGCTTCGTGATATAATCATCCGCGCCCAGCTCCAGACCCTTTACCTTGTCATCCTCTTCTTCCCGTGCGGTCAGAATGATGACCGGTACATTGTTCCCTTTTTCCCGCAAAATACGGCAGACTTCAAAACCGTCCATTTTCGGCAGCATCACGTCCAGCAGGATAATATCCGGTTTTTGGTTCAGCGCGGCGTCCAGACCGGCTTGTCCGTCATAAGCAGTCAGGATCGCGTACTCTTTTTTCAAATTGTACTGGAGGATATCAACAATACTTTTTTCATCTTCCACAATCAATACAGTCTTTTTTTCATCCATACGCATTCCCTCCATATCTAAAATCTAAAAATGCAGCAGGTCTGATTACATATCCAAAATGATTTTTGCTTTCAGCACGGCGGCAATGGTTTTAGCGTCCCGAATTTCCCCGGATACGACTTCCTGTACAAGCGCGTCAAAAGGAATGCGTTCCAGGGTCAGAAATTCGTCCTCATCCAAATGGACCTCTCCGAATTGCAGGTCACGGGCCAGATACATCCGGATGATCTCCCCGCAGTAGCCCGGCGACGGATACAGTTCGCCCAGGGACTCGAATTTTCCGGCCACGGCGCCGGTTTCTTCCTTCAGTTCCCGGATCGCGGCTGTCCTGGGGTCTTCTCCGTATTCCAGTTTCCCGGCAGGCAGTTCCCTTAAAATCTGCATATAGGGATACCGGAACTGTTTGACAAGCAATGCCTGATTTTTCTCGTCCAGCGCAAGCACGCATACGCCGCCCGGATGGTCCGCAACTTCCCGGAATGCCCGCTGGCCGTTGGGCAGAAGAACGGTATCTTTCCGGATATGAAGGATCTTTCCGTCAAAGATTTTTTCGGACGATAACGTTTTTTCTGTCAATTCCATAACAATCAATCTCCTTTAGTAATATTAGGCTCTGTTTCATCAGAAATTAAAAGCGCGGGGGTCAGGGAATCGGTATAAACGGCGCTGATTCCATCCGCAAACAAAGAACGGGCCTGTTCCGGATCGTTAATAGTATGAGCAAAGACTTTTATACCGTATTCCTCCGCGATCCCGGCATAAGCAGAGTTCCAAATCTCCGCGCTGATCGTGATGCCGGTCACATTTTTCTGCTCTGCGCAGAAAGCTGCAAATTCCCGAAACCCGTCTTCAGTCCCATCAAATTTTTCCTGATAGAGCGTATAGATATAGCCCGAAAAATGATGGACGCTGTCAACGCTCTGATACATAGACGTATTATAAAACTGTACCACAAAACGGTCAAGCAGATAGGTCAGGCCCAGGTCCGCAGCCTCAGAGACCATAGCGTCAAACTGTATCTGTACAATGTCAGATTCTGTAAATTTTGTATCGGTAATTATGCAGATATCCTGATGCTCCGCCATAAGAAACAACAGGTCGCGGAAAGACAGAGGCGTATATTTTCCCAGGATCGGTTCCGCAAGAAATTCCTTGAGCGTAGGGATGCTGTGTTCTGAAACGCCCTCCTGCCAGCTGGGACGCCAGTCGTGACGCAGAACCAGCCGGGCGTCTTTGGTAAAGCGCAGGTCGATCTCAAACACCCGCACCCCCTGCCGGTACATACTCTCAAACCCTTCGCGGCAGTTCAATACGCCAATGCCGTCGATTGCGCCGAGACCGTGGGCAATGATCTGGTTTTGCGCGAGGATCTCCGGGCCGGTCTGTTCTCCTTCCGGTTTTTGTTTTTCTGCGGGCAGCAAAGCAGATGTCTCCGTTTCGACAGGGACAGCGTTTTTCGGTTCATGAATGTCCGCAGCAGGGATTTCGGCAGGGCGGCTGACTGCAAGAACGCCTGCCAGACTGATAAATTCAATGAGGACAAGTGCGATGAGAAAATAGAAGATCGTGGTATATTTACCAAAGGGCATCTTACGAAACTGAGCCATGATCAGGGGACCTCTCTGAAATGTGGATTAAGAATAGTATACCATGCCGCGCCGGAAATTGCCATACTGAATCTGAAAAAGAAGCGGAATTTAAACTATACTGACTTTACTGTGTAAAAAATGTCGAAATTTTTCTTGCAATTTATAACGTTATGCTGTACAATAAGATTGAGAGAGACACAAAAGCAAAAAGGCAGGGCGAAGGGGGACTACCACATACCCCAACGCCCCTATGCAGGAGACTCTGTTAAAACCAATTCCCACACAGCAGAATTAACTGCGCCCAAATCCATTATAACGTTTTTTCCTTAAATAATCAACAGGGAAAATCGATGGCGTGTGCGTAGCTTTACAGCGGTGTAGGGGATGATACCCTGCGCCGCTTTTGCTGTCTCAATGGGAACGCCTGCGGGGACGGGAAATGGAAGTACCACCCCAAAAGGCAGTACCCATTAGACAAATTTTAGCCATAATAGCATGGCGGAAAGAAGGAATGAGTGTATGCGAATCCCAAAATCCCTGCTGTCCCTGGTCTTGGCCTTCATGATGTGCTTGACCTTGACCATCCCGGCTTTCGCTGCGGACGAAATCTTTTTGTGTGGTTATGAGAACGATTATTATGGTACGCGTGCTGGTGGGAAAGAGAAAAGCCTGTTCCAGCTGACCGGCTCCAACCTGACACAGACTGGTACTGTTGTCTATACTGACTGGGGAGCTGATATGGGGTATGACGGCTTTATACTGCCGGTCTATACAGCTTCCGGCCCTGTAACAGTTATCTTAACAGATACTTATTCGCTTTCACCGTGGGATTTAGTTTTCACATGCAGAGTTGACCAGGTCACATATCATCCGGAAACAAAGTCTTATGATGTAGTAAAAGAAAATTGCGATTTTTTTGATGGAACTGTTGAATACATCGGACTCTCTGGCGATATAGCTGGTGAATCGAGTATCAAAGATTATATTACAGAAAATTTATGGGAAACAACTTATAACGATACAGATCCCAATGTCAGGGCCGGCGCATCCCTTACGCTTAGTACCCCCGGTACTTATCATATTGAAACTTACTTAATGGGAGTGGATGGAAGCTGCGAAGCAGTGATTATCATTCCGGAGGGTTCTTCCGCACCAGCCGCTCCCGCAGCAAGTACCGGCTTTACTGACGTGGCGGCGGACGCATACTATGCTGATTCTGTAAAATGGGCGGTGGAGAAGAATATCACGTCCGGCACCAGCACCACCACGTTCTCCCCCAGCAATACCTGCACCAACGCCCAGATTTTAACGTTCCTGTGGCGTGCGTATGGACAGCCCGAACCGTCTGTCAGCAATCCTTTTAGCAACTCCATTCCGGAAGCTTATGCAAAAGCGGCAGTTTGGGCTTATGAGAAGGGTATGGTATCCGGTACGGCATTTGATGTGAACCAGCCCTGCACCCGCGCTATGGCCGCGGCGTACTTGTGGCAGGCGGCAGGAAGTCCCGCGCCCTCTGCTGCTGCCAGCTTTACGGATGTGTCCGCTTCGGCGTCTTATGCACAGGCTGTCGCGTGGGCATTGGAGAAGGGAATTACGACCGGCACCAGTGCAAATACGTTCTCTCCGGACGATATCTGCAATCGCGGGCAGATTGTGACATTCCTGTATCGGAATCTTGCGTAACAGAATATAAAATGAACGGTCCTGCTCTGTACTGTAAAAGTATGAAGCAGGGCCGTTTTTTGTTCATTGTGCGCTGTTTTCTGATTTTTCCCAGCGGCTGGGCTGTGACGCGCAGATGGAATCCCACTGACAGTCTCCGCAGACGGCGGAACGGAGGCCCGGCATTAAAATGCGGTCCTGGACCAGTTCCGTAAACGCAGAGAAGGAGAGGGAGGTACCTGCACACAGTCCGCAGAGGTCCAGAACTGCTTGATCGTACCGGGAGACTTTCCCGTCAGCCGTACAGACGCCGCCGTCATGATTGGGGCACGCGCCGCAGATCGTGTCTGTCCCGACTGTAAGGACCACCGGCGTATCAGGAACTGTTGATTCAAGGATCTGCCGCATATGGGCGGTAAAGGCATTGCTGTAGCCCTCCCCGATAAAATACGCCAGACACATTCCGTGGTGCGGACGGAGCTTGAGCGGTTTATTTGGCATGTTCACGCAGCACCTTCGACATGGACAGCGCAAGAAAAATCTTGATTCCTTCCGGGACAAGATACGGCAGTACGCACCAAGCCAGCGCGGTCATCAGTCCCACGGGGCTTTCCGTCTGGGCATAGACCAGCAGAAACCACGCGGTCCCGAACACATAGCACACCGCGATTCCCAGAACCATACTGATTCCAAGCACAGGAAGACTTTTTCCCAGAACGGCTTCCATCCCCCACATCACCAGGGCGGTAAAAATAAATCCGATAAGATAGCCGCCGCTGGGAGTCGCGAACGCGCCGATTCCGCCGCTGAAGTCCGCCAATACCGGAATGCCGATTGCGCCAAGCAGCAGATACACCAGTACAGCCAATGTGCCGCGACGTCCGCCCAGCACACCCAGGGCCAGCAGTACGCCTAAGGTTTGCAGCGTAAACGAGATATTTGTAGGGGTCGGAATGGCAATCCAGGAACAAATCGCCAGCAGCGCGGTAAATACGGCGATATAGGTAATATCTCTGGTACGCATTCTCATAGTTGAAATTTCCATTTTTTAGTACTCCTGAATCTTATATTTTCGTGCGCATAAACTTTACCATATTTTAATTTTAATGTCAACAACTGTTTTTAACAGGGTTTACAATTTGATTATTCTGTTTTGCGAAAAATATTGGTTGTCATACGGGCGAATTTATGGTAAAGTGTAGATAACCAAGACATAAGGTGGGATACTATGGATAATCATATTTTTCGCAGTGCAATCGGCGGCTTTAATCGACAAGATGTCATGGAATATATTGAACGGACGCAGAAGCAGTCGGAGGAGAGCATATCCTGGCTGGAAACCCAGGTCGAACAGCTTCAGCAGTCGGAGAGCGAAGCCCAGCGCGCGCTGCAGGAGTGCGAGGAGGAGCGGGACCGTTTAGCCGCCCAGCTGGAGGAAATGACCTCCCGCTACAATAACGCTAAAAATAATTGGGAAGTGCAGGCCCAGGCGAAAGAATCCAACCGCCGGGATGTGGTGCAGCGTGATCAGACGATCCGGGAAATGACGGAGGAAAATCAGCGCTTGTTCCACCGCGTCCAGGAGTTGGAAGCCGATGCGGACGACTTCCGGCGTCAGAAGGAACAGCTTGCGCAGTTGGAGCTGGACGCTTACAAACGGGCCGACGATCTCTTGACGGAGGCGGAGGCAAAGGCAAAGAGCATCGCCGCTGCCGCCGAGACCCAGGCAAAAGGAATCGTCTCCAAAGCGGAGGACGAATCGCTGTCCGTTGTGAAGGCGGCACAGATGAACATAGCGGATACGGTAGAGGACTTCAACGAAATTTTACAGGCGTTTGAGGATGTTTCCGACCAGCTCGGCGACAAACTGCGGAGACTGGAGCAGACAGTCGGAGAATTTCCCATCGGGCTGAACGTACTGAAAAAGGATCTGGACGGCCTGCTGACAAAGATCACCGAAAAAGCGGAACCTAAAAAAACGAATCTCAAAAAATAAGTCAAAAAAGCGGCAGTCTCAAAAAATGAGGCCGCCGCTGCATGTTATTCTTGTTCCATTAATTTTACCGCCATAAGAAAAAATTCCTGATGCGTAAAAGAATCCCGATTGAGCAGAGGCGGCGTTTTTCCCAGACGTGTGGAGCAGAACTGCGCCAGCTCTACGGAAGTCACCGGATCATTAGGCCGGAACCGTCCGCCAACCGCCGTTGCCGCGCCGGACTGCACCGCCTGTACCGCCGCCGCCGCGTAGGGATGGCGCGGCTCCATGTCACGGAAGGGGGCGCGTCCCGAA
>CAMWQV010000147.1 GCA_947176425.1 uncultured Clostridia bacterium | reverse complement strand
TTGCGGTGATAGGCGATATCGGCGGCAAAATAGGTGTAAAAACCGTTCGCACGGAGCAGAACATCGTCTTTCAGGTCCAGCTTGGCAATTTCTTTCTCACTTTTTCCGGCCTTACGGTAATTTTCCTCCAAAATCCGGCTGGTAGCAAGCCACAGCGCGCCGTCCTGCTCGTAGGTGTAACCCCGGCCGGCCAGCAGCTGCACCGTCTCCGCTACATAGCCGCTTTCATGGAGCGTTGACTCAAAAAACCATTCGTCATAATCAATTTTATAACGCTGGAGGTCGCTTTTCATTTTGGGGATATTTTGCTCTAACCCAAAAGACGAAAGCGCGTCCCGGCGTTCTCTCTCCGGCGCGTCGCGGAAAGCGCCGCCGTGTTTCTCATAGAATTTCTGCGCCAGTTCTTTAATATCGTCGCCCTGATAGCCGTCCTGGGGAAATTCCACCGCGTCTTCGCCCAGGAGAATCTGCAAATACCGGGCTTCCAAAGAAACGGCAAATTTTTCGATCTGGTTTCCGGCGTCGTTGACATAGAACTCCCGCCACACTTCTGCGCCCGCAGCCTCCAGAACAGCGGCGAGGGTATCGCCCAATACGCCGCCGCGGGCATTGCCCATGTGCATGGGGCCGGTGGGATTAGCGGAAACAAATTCCACCATGATTTTCTGACCTTTCAGGGCGTCAGAACGGCCATACGCGCCGCCTTCGCTGTCCACCGCGGACAGAACGCCTGCATACCAGCTCTTTCCCAGACGGAAATTCAGGAATCCGGCCCCGGCAATCTCCGCGGACGTAAAATAGCTGTCCGTCAGGTCCATGTTATCCAAAAGAATCCTGGCGATCTCCCGGGGGCTTTTTTTCATCGCTTTTGCCGCGGCCAGCGCGAAGGTCGTGGTATAATCCCCATTGGCGGTATCCTTCGGGATTTCCACTCCGCACCGAACCTGTATCCCGCCGGGGAGTTTTTCCAACGAAACCGCTTTCTGATAGGCGGTTTCTGTCAGAGCCTGCACCTGATCTTTTGCGTTTTGTATCATGTTAATCATCTTTAGTTACCTCATACTCTCTCTGATACGAATTTTAAATTCATTGCTGCCTGTGTTCTGGTAATCAATGGCAACAGAATATTTAATTTCCATAATGCCGCCGTGTTCGCTGAGGCGGCAGCTCAGGCTGTTGGTGGAAACGTCGATCACCATCGTTCCCCAGGGCGTCTCATACAGCGAACTGTGCCGCTTGCCCTTCTGAAAGACCATCTGCGAGTTTACCCGGCCGCTCCGGGTAAGCGTCACGATATCGCCGCAGACCGAGAAACGGGTAATCGTTCCCTCCATTCCGGTCAGTTCCGTTTCCTCATACTCAAAGAGGATTTCTCCGTCATCCCGCAGTTCCATGACGCCTTCGGTCATCAATTCGGTTTCGTCCGGCTCCAGACCGTCAAAGTACTGTTTTCCGCGGACAAAAATAATAATTTGTTTTTTTATCATACGCAATCACTAATAAGCCGTAATATCAATTTGTTTCGCCTGTACAGGCAGGTCCTTCCCCAAAAACAGCGCGGCCAGACGCTGAAAATCCGCGGCGCGGTCACTGGTATAGAAGCTGGCCGATCCCTTTTCCCGTTCAGCCAAAGCGTCCTGTTCCGACAGCAGCGTCTGCAAAGCGCCGGCGGCCTCCGCGCCGGAATCAATTAATGCTACATCCGGCCCCATGATTTGACCGATCACATCGGCTAAGAGGGGATAATGTGTACAGCCCAGCACCAGAGTATCCACATTGTTGTCCCGCAGAGGGCGCAGATACTCCTCCGCCACCAGTTCAATCACAGGGTCCCCGGGACGGCAGCGTCCTTCTTCCACCAGCGGAACGAACAGGGGGCACGGGCAGCTGAAGACCATTAAATCCAGCGACGCCCCCAGCGCGTTTGCAAAAGCGCCGCTGGAGATGGTAGCCCGTGTAGCCACAACGCCAATCCGATGATTTTTCGTAACGGCAGCGGCGCGCTGTGCGGCGGGTCCAACCACTTCAATAATTGGGATATCATTTTCCGCCCGCAGTTCCGTCAGGCAGTTGCTGCTGACTGTCCCGCAGGCAATGACAATCGCTTTCAGATCGAAGCTGCGCAGAAATCGGGTATCCTGTCTGGCGTATTTGAGGATCGTCTCCCGGCTGCGGTTTCCGTAGGGGACACGGGAGGTATCCCCGAAGTATATAATGTTCTCGGAGGGCATGAGACGGCGGAGCTGGCGTACTGCGGTCAGTCCGCCCAGGCCGGAGTCAAACACCCCAATCGGTCGCTGATTCAAGGCAGAAAACCTCCTTAAAACCCGCGTGAAAAGCGGGCCTGACGATAACTTTATTATTGTACTATGAATTATCACCAATAACAAGTAAAAATTTGGGCTATTTGCCCTGTATTTTCTGTGGAATTTTTCGTGGAATTATGTTATACTGTAGATACTGATTCTTTTATGATGCCGACACTATGCCGGAAGGAGGTTCATCATGGAGCTGCATCTGACAGAAAAGCAATACCGCCGCCTGCTGGACTTGGTGTACATAGGCAATTGGGTCCTGAACTCCGCACGGGGAGAAGACAGAATCCGGGACTATGACCAGGTCGAGAGCGTAGTGTTTTCCCACTGTTTGGATCACGGTATGGCAGCGCTGGTAGAGCTGTATGGCGGAGAGGCCATTCCCTCCCGCGCCTTTGCCGAGGGCGGGATACATGAGGCGATTATGGCATATGAGGACGTGACGTTTTTTGAGATCCTGGCGGAAGAACTGGCCCTGCGGGACTTGGATGCGGAACGGGCAACACTGGAGAACTATGACGAGGTCATGGAGCGTATGGAACAGTATATGGGCGAATTTGAAGCCCACGGAACCGATCATATCAGCGTCGATCTGGAGTGATTGGGAAACAAACCGCCGCAGGTGTTTGATCTGCGGCGGTTTTGTATGTTTTATTCAGAAAAAGTATGCACAGCAATCTGACGGGCATCGGCGCGGCGCAGAGCGATCACGGCGCCGCAGACAGAATACGCGACAGGGTCTCCCCATGGACTTTCCTGCACTGCGGACACGTGACAGCCGGGTACAAAACCCAGGTCCAGCATCCTGCGGCGCAGAGCGTCCGGAGCGGAGAGAGCGGTCACGGCGGCCCGGCATCCCACAGGCAGCCGGTCCAGCGTCAGAGCATCCTCCATAGTAAAGATTCTCCTTCCAAAAAGCGAAACGGCGTTCCGCGTATAAGTTTCATTAGATACCGTTTCAGTATATGTGCCGGTTACGTATCCTGTTCCGCCTGTTCTGTTTCTTCCTCTGTTTCTTCTTCTGTTTCCTCCGTTTCTTCGGCGGGCGTCCAGTTGAAATCTGCCTCCAGTGCCGCTAAAATTCCGTCGGCAATCCCGCGGGCCAACTGCGTCTGATACTCGGATTGAACAAGCTGCGCCAATTCCGCAGGCGTTGACATATAGCCGCATTCCACCAGCGCCGCGGGCATCGTGGCGGTACGCAGGACGGCCAGATTGGGACGTTCAAACGTACCCACATTTGCTGCGCCGGTAGAAGCAATCATCGTTTTCCGCAGTGTATCGGCCATCTCCCAGCCGTCGCTGTCTTTTCCGCGGGCGCATGTGTAAATTCCCATTGCTTCCGGATTATCCAGGCTGGCGTTGCAATGGATACTGACAAACAGGTCCGCGCACCATCCGGCAGCCAGCTCCGTCCGTTCATACAGTCCTACGTCCTGATCGCCGGTTCGGGTCATCAGGACTAACACACCGGCTTCTTCCAGCACTTCACGGGTCTGCTTTGCGATAGCCAGGTTCAGATTTTTTTCCTTTACGCCGCCGTAGACCGCCCCCGGACTGCTTCCGCCGTGACCGGGGTCCAGCATGACCACAGGACGGTGTTCTCCGTCTTCGGAGACAATCGAGACGGTACGGGTTTCCCGATTCCATGACACGCTCAGTCCCAAGGCTTCCGCCACGGCCCGCAGCGGGACCATCGTGATGCCGTTCTCATTTATGTAAGCCTCAGAGGATACCAGCGGAACCCCGTTGACAATCATATATACTGCGCGGCTGGTCGCACCGGCGGCGGTGAGAGTCAGCAGCGACGCGAAGCATAAGGCCAGCAGGAGTACAGCAAGTTTTTTCAGTTTCTTCATAATCTTTCCCTTTCCTTTGTATGGCCGGACAGAACCGGCGGTTTGCCCTCATTGTACACGAAATTACACCCCCGGCACAAGAGGTAATTTTTTTCAGATATTGTTGAAAAAGCTATTGACATTTGTGTCACACTAATTATAATAATGGTGTGACATAAAAGGAGGTGAGATGATGTCACCAGCCGGAAGGCCAAAATCAGAAAATCCCAAGCTATCTCGATTCAGCATCAGATTAGATAAAATAACAAAAAAGCAGCTCGAAATCTATTGCAGACAACACAACATAACAAAGGGAGAGGCTATACGCAGAGGGATACATCTTCTTTTGGCTCAAGAAAAATAAGGGTTTCGGCGGCCGTGACAAGTCTACACCGAAACCCTCCCACCGGCGAGGATTCCCAGCCGGATAAATCTATTATATCAGGTTGGGAACCTCCTTGCAAGAAAAAATATGGAAGTTTTTCAAAATGACTGAAATCGAGAAGATCAAGCGGTATATTAAGCGGGCAAACATCGCAGACCTCTGGCAAATATGAGCAATATCTGTGATGCTTTGTGTATAGCGTTCCTGTACGGCAGGGCCAAAGGCTACCGGGCGGCAAAGGCGGAGGCACGAATTTCAAAAAGCAGTTCTTGACACAGGAAACCATGACTGGTAATATAATGAGGACAAAAAAGCCCTTCATAACAGAAGGGGCGGCAGAGACTAGGAGGATCAGATCGTATGTATTTGTACAATTCCGCGACACATAAAAAAGAGAAGTTCGTCCCTAACCATCCGGATATCGTTAAAATGTACACCTGCGGCCCTACGGTATATCATTTTGCGCATATCGGCAATCTCCGCAGCTATATCATGGAGGATATCCTGGAAAAATACTTGCGGTATGAAGGCTATCCGGTCAAACGCGTCATGAATATTACGGATGTCGGGCATCTCTCGTCGGACGCCGACACCGGTGAAGATAAAATGCTCCTGGGCGCAAAACGAGAGCATCGGTCCGTTATGGACATCGCGGCGTTTTATACCGATGCTTTCTTTGAGGACTGCCAGAAGCTGAATATCAAGCGTCCCGATGTGGTGGAACCCGCTACCAACTGCATTGAGGAATATATTAAGATCATTTCCGTCCTGATTGAAAAGGGCTATGGTTATCTGGCCGGAGGAAACGTCTATTTTGATACCAGCAAATTAGATCGCTACTATATTTTTAATGACCACGACGCAGAGGATCTGGCCGTCGGAGTACGGGACAGTGTGGAGGAAGACACCAACAAGCGGAACAAGAATGATTTTGTATTGTTGTTTACGCAGTCGAAATTTGAGGATCAGGCTTTGAAATGGGACTCTCCCTGGGGGGCAGGCTATCCCGGCTGGCATATCGAATGCTCCGGCATTTCTATGAAGCACTTGGGCGAAGACCTGGACATCCACTGCGGCGGGATCGACAACGCCTTCCCGCACCATACCAACGAGATTGCACAGAGCGAATCCTATCTGGGGCATAAATGGTGCAATTACTGGATGCACGTCCTGCATTTGAATACCAACAGCGGCAAAATGAGCAAGAGCAAGGGAGAATTTTTAACGGTGTCTCTGCTGGAGGAAAAAGGCTATGATCCGTTGGCGTACCGTTTCTTCTGCCTCCAGAGCCACTACCGCAAGGGGCTGGTGTTCTCCTGGGAGAACCTGGACAACGCCGCCGGAGCCTATAACAAGCTCATCAAGCGGGTGGCCGCCCTCACCGACACCCAGGGCGAGGTGGACGAGGCCGCCG
>CAMWQV010000146.1 GCA_947176425.1 uncultured Clostridia bacterium | reverse complement strand
CCTTCCTTTTCTTATACTTTTCCTGTAGGTATATAGTTGAATACAGGTTCTAAAACTGGGATGGAATGACCGTCTCGGTTATGGTATCGGCAACTTCGGCATGGCCTGGGTAAATGGCATGATGTCGGCGTTCCTGATGAAGTACCTCACGGATGTGTCCTTGGTGGATGCCGCAGTGGTCAGCACCATCATCGCCATCTCCAAGCTCTTTGACGGCGTTTCTGATCTGATCATGGGACATATCGTAGACGGAACGCATTCCAAGATGGGCAAGGCCAGGGTATGGCTGGTTCGGATGTGCGTTCCCATGGCAATCTCTACCATACTGCTCTTCAGCGTCCCATCGTCCATGGCTCCGATGATCAAGTATATTTATGTATTTGTACTCTATAACTTGGTCAACGCCGTATTCTATACGGCCATGTTCGTGCCCTACAACGCCCTGATCTCCCTGAGTACGACGGACAGCTATGAACACGGTATGCTGGGAAATATCAGCATGATTTTCCAGACAATTGCCAATATCTGTATGAATACCTTCTTTATGGCAATGGTGGTGAAGTTCTCCGGTGCTGCCGAACCCTATATGGTAGAAGCGCAAAAGGGATGGACAGCTGCAACGGTCGTGGTAGGTATTATCATTGTGGTTTCCGCATTGGTTTGCGTTTGTGGAACCAAGGAAAGGACTGCCGCCCAGGCTGAAAACGGTGAGAAGCCTAAAGATGAGGTATCGACTGGAAAGGCTCTGAAATCTCTGTTCACGAACAGATATTGGCTGTCCATGATTTTCGCCATGTTCGTCATCTTCTTCATCATTGTCATGTATTCTGCGGGCGCGATTTTCTACTGCTCCGATGTTCTGGGTGACTACTCCCTTTATACGCCAGTCAATAACGCGCTGTCCATTGCGCAGTTCGCAACCATGTTCTTTACGCCATTTTTCATGAAGAAGTTCGGTAAGCATATGACCTATATGGTGGGTCTGCTGGGCATGGGCCTGGGTTTCCTGGGCACCGGATTCGCCGGGACAAACGTTATGCTTCTGGTGGTTTTCAATGCCTTGAAGGGTGTCGGTCTCGGCGCGGCTGGCGGTATGGCCTTCGGCATGGTGGCCGACACGCTGGAGTACGGCGAGTGGAAAGACGGAGTGAAAGCAGTGGGCATGGGCAATGCCGCCATCTCCGCAGCCCAAAAGCTGGGCCTTGGCATCGGCCAAGTTGTCCTCGGGTTTATCCTTGATGCCGGAGGCTATGATGGAGCGCTGCCTGTCCAGAGCGAATCCGCTAAGACCGCCATCTCCATTGTTTACAACTGGCTGCCGGTGGGTCTCATTGTGGTAACATTCTTCATTATGATGACCTATAAGCTGGACAAGGAGCTTCCGAAGATCCAAAAGGAGCTGGAAGAGCGCCGCAAGTAAGTACTTAGAGCGCACAAACAGTCTAGTTGGCGGGACGGCGGCTATGGTGGGGAAAAACTGTAGCCGCCGTTTCACGAAGAATAACCGGAACTTCTGGAGCAGCCAGCTGCCGGGGTTCCTGAAATTATTGAGGAGGAATTTACATGGAATTCAAATACCCTAACTTGTGCAGACCTATTACCCTGGGCCGCACCACTTTCCGCAACCGAATGTTCTCTGCCCCTATGGGGGGCACCGATATTACCAACGATGGCTGCATCGGCCCCAAGTCTACTGCCTTCTACGAGCTGCGGGCCAAGGGCGGCGCAGGTGCAGTCACGGTGTCGGAGTGCATGGTGCATCCCGCCACAGATGGTTCCCATGCCTATCACCTGGATGAGTCCATCCTCAACTCTCTGGCCTGCGCCACCTACACCGCCGATGCCATCCGCCGCCATGGTGCCATTCCCAGTCTGGAGTTGTCCCATTCCGGTATGTACTCCGGCACCTACATGACGGATAAAAACAAGCAGCATGGTATGAACCAGTGGGGGCCCTCCGCCTGTACCCGTCCCGATGGAGTTGCGGTAGGGGAGCTTACCGTGGAAATGATTCATGAAATTGTGTCAGCGTATGGCCATGTGGCGGGATTTGCCAAACGAGCCGGGTTTGAGCTGCTTATGATTCACGGCGGACACGGCTGGCTGATCAATCAATTTCTCTCTCCTATGTTTAACAAACGCAAGGATGAATATGGCGGCTCTTTGGAAAACCGCTGCCGTTTTGCCATTGAAGTGCTGAAAGCTGTCAGGGAAGCTGTTGGCCCGTTCTTTCCCATTGAGTTCCGTCTCAGCGGGGCAGAATTTGTAGAAGAAGGCTACGATTTGGAGGAAGGCATCCGTATCGCCCAGCAGATAGAGCCTTACATCGACCTGCTCCATGTCACCGCCGGTACTTATCAGCGCACCTTTGGCATTACTCACCCCTCCATGTTCACCGAACACGGACGAAATGTATATCTGGCGGTTGAGATTAAAAAGCACGTAAAAGTTCCCGTTGCGACTATCGGCGGGCTGAACGACCCAGCCCAGATGGAGGAGATCATCGCTTCCGGCAAGGCGGATGTGGTATATATGGCCCGTGCCCTGCTGGCTGACCCCTTCCTGCCCAACAAGGTAATGGCCAATCAGGACGGGGACATCGTCCGCTGCCTGCGCTGCTTTACCTGCATGGCGGAGCGGGCTGCTACCTCCACCCGCCGCTGTACGGTCAATCCTCTGATTGGCCGGGAATGCGAGGGCAATGAAATTCAGCCCGCACCGGTGAAGAAAAAGGTCCTGGTGGCTGGCGGGGGGCCTGGTGGACTGTACGCTGCCTACACCGCCGCCCGGAGAGGGCATCATGTTATCCTCTGCGAGAAGGAAGGAGAACTGGGCGGCATCCTCAAAAGTGAGCAGGCTTTGCCCTTCAAATATGAGATGTACCAGCTGGCCGGCACTTATGCCAAGTTCTGCCGGGACGCGGGTGTGGAAATCCGCTTGAACACAGAGGTCACAAAAGAGTATGTGGATCAGGAGACCCCAGATGCGTTGATTATTGCAGTGGGTTCCAGTCCGCTGGTGCCGCCCATCCCCGGACTGAAGGGGGACAATGTGGTGGTAGTCAATAACTACTATCTGGAGAAAGATAAAGTTGGCGATGACGTTGTTGTTATGGGCGGTGGTCTGGCTGGCTGTGAGTGCGCCATCCACTTAGGCATGGAGGGCAAAAAAGTCCGCTTGGTGGAAATGCGGGATGTTCTGGCCCCTGACGCTAACGTGCGCCACCGGCCCCTGCTACTGAAAGAAATCGAGAAGTATGTCACCGTCCATACCAGTCACAAAGCTCTAAAGGTCACCGCTGAGGGCGTCATGTGCGAGGATGCAAAAGGGAACGAGGTTTTGGTTCCCGGCAGGAGCGTTATCTGCGCTCTGGGCCAGCGGTCCCGCACCGACATAGTGGAGCAGCTTCAGGGAGCCGCACCTTTTGTTCGGGTGATTGGCGATGCCGCCAAAGTGTCCACCATCACCAATGCGGTCTACTGGGGCTATCACGCGGCCTTGGATATATAATTTCTATTGGAATAGGAGGACTACATGGAACACTGTTATTTAGCTATTGACATTGGAGCCTCCAGCGGACGGCATATCCTGGGCCATGTGCAGGACAGTAAGATCATCCTGGAAGAAGTCTTCCGCTTCGATAACAAGCAGGTCCGTCAAAACGGCCATGACTGCTGGGATATGGACAACCTGTGGAACGGCATCCTGGATGGCCTGAAAGCCTGCAAGACCATAGGGAAGGTTCCTAACACCATCGGCATCGACACCTGGGCAGTAGACTATATTCTTCTGAACCAGGAGGGCGAACTGATTGGCAGCGCAGTGTCCTATCGGGACAGGCGTACCGAGGGGATGGACGGCATTGTCAATGAGCTGGTTCCCCCAGAGTTCCTTTACAGTCGCACTGGCATTCAGAAACAAGCCTTCAACACGATCTATCAGCTCATGGCTCAGCGGATTCAGGACCGGGAGCAGTTGGACGCGGCGGACAGCCTGCTGATGATCCCGGATTATTTCCACTACCGGCTCACCGGGGTTAAGAAACAGGAGTACACCAACGCTACCTCTACAAACTTAGTCAACGCCAAGGACAAAGAGTGGGATATGGCCCTAATCGGCAAACTGGCCCTTCCCCAGAAGCTGTTCACACCCTTATCCATGCCGGGAACTGTCGTAGGGGAACTGACCCCGGAGATTCAACAGGAGGTAGGCTTTAACGCCAAAGTTGTCTTGCCTGCCACCCATGACACAGGCTCGGCCTTCTTGTCCGTCCCCGCCAGGGACGATAAAGCCGTTTATCTCTCCAGCGGAACCTGGTCCCTGCTGGGCGTAGAGATCGAAGCACCCATTACCACCGAAGTCAGCCGTCTGCAAAACTTTACCAACGAGGGCGGAGCCTGGTATCGCTTCCGGTATCTGAAAAACATTATGGGGTTGTGGATGATCCAGTCTATCCGCCGGGAGCTGAATGGCGTATCCTATGTGGAGGGCAAGACCAGTAAGTATGCCGCAGAGCGCACCTATTCCTTCCCTGACCTTATCGAGGAAGCCCGAAGCGCGTCCAGTTTCCCCTCGGTAGTGGATGCCAACGATGACAGTTTCCTTTCACCTGAGAGCATGATTGATGCCATTAAGAGCTATTGTGCTAAGACGGACCAGCCGGTTCCTGTAACCGTGGGCGAGATCATGCAGTGTGTATATAAAAGCTTGGCCAAGTGCTACAAAGATGCTATTGAGGGATTGTCTCAGCTTACCAGAAAGACCTATACCAGCATCAATATTGTGGGCGGCGGCTGTCAGGATATGTATCTGAACCAAATGACCGCTGATGCCGCCGGTCTGCCCGTCTACGCCGGGCCCGTGGAGGGTACGGCTATTGGAAACCTAATCGTTCAGATGATTGTAGGCGGAGAGTTTAAGGATTTGCAGGTGGCACGAACCGCTGTTGCGAACAGTTTTAATATTCAGGAGGTTCTGCCATGTTAGTTGAAACCAAAGCTCGGATTGGCTTATTTGCTATCGCGCTGGGCGCATATCTGCCCCAGTTTCCGTCTCTGATGCCGGAGTTTGAGACCCAGTATGCGGATTTCAAAAAGACGCTGCCCGCTACTGTGGAGATCATCGACGGCGGCATTGTCACTACCAAGGAAATGTCCCAGGCGGCGGGGGATAAGTTCCGTGCCGCAGACGTAGACTTGGTGATTCTCCAGCTGCTGACCTACGCAACTTCCTACAATATGCTGCCCGCCGTCCGTGACTTGGATGTACCTGTTGTGCTGGTCAATCTCCAGAAGCAGAAAGCTCCAGACTACGCCAATACGGACACTGCAACCTGGCTGGGCAGGCTGTACGCCTGCGGAGCAGTGGGCGAGATGGTGGCAGACCTGGAGCGCGCTGGAAAACGCCATGCTGTTATTACCGGTGTCGTGGAAGGCGGCGACCCGCAGGTTCAGGCGGAAATCGAGGATTGGTGCCGTGCCGCACAGGTGCGCCGCCGGTTCCGCGACACCAATCTGGCACAGATTGGACGGCCTTATCCCGGCATGATGGACTTGTACATAGACGAAACGAATCTTTATCACAGAATGTTCCTCTACACCAAGCAGTTCGATTGGGAAAAGATGTGGGCTATCGCGGACAACATCTCTGACGAGAATACTATCCGCACTAAAGCCCAGGATATTCTGGACACCTTCGACATTGAGGGCGGCGGAACGATTGAAAAAGTCTGGGAAATGGCGAAATATGTTGTGGCCTTTGAACAGTGGGCCAAAGATGAGCAAATTGCTTTTGTTGCCTCCCACTACGATGGTTTCGCGCAGGGCAAGGCCGGTGTGCTGGACAGTATGCTGATTCCTGCCTTCTCCATGCTCATCAAACAGGGCGTAGCCTGTGCGGTAGAGGGTGATATCAAAGTCGCAATGGCTATGAGCATCCTCAAAACCATTTCCGGCACTGGTCA
>CAMWQV010000145.1 GCA_947176425.1 uncultured Clostridia bacterium | reverse complement strand
GCCGTGATGCTGTTCTATCAGGTGGGCGAGTGGTTCCAGGGGTACGCCGTCGGCAAGAGCCGCCGCAATATCAGCGATTTGATGGACATTCGCCCGGACTATGCCAATGTTGAGCAGAACGGCAAACTGGAGCAGGTGGACCCGGACGAAGTGGAGATTGGCAGCATCATTGTGGTGCAGCCCGGTGAGAAAGTGCCGATTGATGGTACGATTGTGGAGGGCAGTTCCAGCCTGAACACCAGCGCCCTGACTGGAGAGAGTCTGCCCCGTGAAGCCAAGCCCGGAGACGAAATTGTCAGCGGCTGTATCAATATGACCGGTGTGCTGAAAATCCAGACAACAAAAGAGTTTGGGGAATCCACAGTATCTAAAATTCTGGACCTGGTGGAAAACGCCAGTTCCCGCAAGTCCAAATCAGAGGATTTTATCTCAAAATTTGCAAAAATCTATACCCCCGCTGTTTGTTACAGTGCATTGGCGCTGGCCATCCTGCCACCGCTTGTCCGTATGCTGGCAATGGGCTTGAGCGCAGATTGGGGAACATGGGTGTATCGTGCGCTGACGTTCCTGGTGATCAGCTGCCCCTGCGCACTGGTTATCAGTATCCCTCTCAGTTTCTTTGCCGGAATCGGCGGGGCCAGTCAAGAAGGTGTTCTGGTAAAAGGCTCCAACTATCTGGAAATTCTCTCTCAGACAAAGGTAGTCGTATTTGATAAGACCGGTACACTGACCCAGGGTGTTTTTGAGGTCAACGGCATCCACCATAATGAGATGGAAGATGCAAAGCTGCTTGAGTATGCAGCGTTAGCCGAGAGCGCATCCTCCCACCCCATCAGTAAGAGTTTGCAGCGGGCCTATGGCAAAGAACTTGATCGCACTCGTGTCAGCGATATTCAGGAAATCAGCGGAAATGGCATCATCGCAAAGGTGGATGGCGTGGACGTTGCCGCTGGTAACAATAAGCTGATGAAGCAGCTTGGTATCTCTTACATTGACTGCCATCACACTGGCACGATTATTCACATGGCAATCAACGGAGAATATGCGGGACATATCGTGATCTCCGATGTTGTAAAGCCCAATTCGCAAAAGGCCATCTCCGCGCTGAAATCAGCTGGCGTAGAGAAAACAGTCATGCTGACTGGCGACGCAAAGAAAGTGGCAGATCAGGTGGCATCTTCTCTCAGAATTGATACGGTTTACAGCGAACTGCTCCCGGCGGACAAAGTATCCAAAGTGGAGGAACTGCTGCGGGCTAAAACCGGCAAAGCAAAGCTGGCCTTCGTGGGCGATGGTATCAATGATGCGCCTGTGCTGTCCAGAGCCGATATTGGTGTTGCGATGGGTGCTATGGGTTCGGATGCCGCAATCGAAGCGGCGGATATCGTTCTGATGGACGATGATCCCCTGAAAATTGCTAAGGCCATCAAGATTTCCCGGAAGTGCCTGCGCATTGTCTACCAGAACATTGTCATGGCGCTGGGCGTCAAGTTTGCCTGCCTGATCTTGGGCGCTGTGGGTATCGCCAATATGTATCTGGCAATCTTCGCGGATGTGGGTGTCATGATTCTAGCGGTACTCAACGCTATCCGCTGCCTGTTCGTCAAGAAGTTATGATAAAGGAGGGGTTCCCATGTCAGAATATAGCGGTGAAATTGTATACGATGATCTGCAAGCACATGAATTATCCATCCTGACAGAGTTTTTTAAGATGCTTGGGGACCCCACCCGCATCCATCTTCTATTTCTGCTGATGGAGCATGATGCCTGCGTCAGTGACTTGGCAAATCAGTTGGGTATGACAACATCTGCGGTGTCTCACCAGTTGAGTCTTTTGAAAGCAAATAAGCTGGTGAAGCAGCGCAGAAGCGGAAAAATGATTTTTTACACTTTAGTGGACGACCATGTGCGGATGGTACTGGAAACAGGGACGGAATATGTCTTGTTAAGATAAAAAGTGAGATTCCTGTATGGTATGCGCAGAAGCGCAAGTCCTCTCACACTAAAAGGAGGCAATAGTTATGCTTAATGACGCACATATCCAAAGCTATTTGCAGGAACAGGGGCTTTCACCTGACCTGATCGTGCAGGTAACGGATTTCCGGCAGCAGTATGAAGTAGACCCGGCAGTCACAGAACGAGTAGCGGTGCCGACGATGCCCTTTTATGGCAAGGAAACTCTGGAAATGGCAATAACTGCCATCCTGCAAGGAGAAAATCTGTTGCTTTCCGGTGGAAAGGCAACCGGCAAAAATGTCCTCTGCGAAACTCTCTCCTGGATTTTCGGAAGACCTGCCTACGACATCTCTTTCCATGTGAATACTGACAGTGCATCGCTGATCGGGACAGATACTTTTAAGGATAATGAAGTGCAGCTCCGCAAAGGACCCATATACCAGTGTGCAGAGTTTGGCGGTTTTGGTATTTTGGATGAGATCAATATGGCAAAAAACGATGCCCTCTCCGTACTTCACGCTACGCTTGACCACAGGCGGCGGATTGACGTTCCAGGCTACAGCAGGATTACTCTGCATCCGGCTACCCGGTTTATCGGCACAATGAATCAGGGGTATGCAGGCACCAGAGAACTGAACGAAGCATTAGTTTCCCGATTTTTGGTAGTGGATATGCCGCCGTTGGATGTGGAGACATTGATATTCCTGCTAAAAAAGCATTTCCCGGATATGAAGCAGACTGCTTTGGAGCAATTCAGCGGGTTATTCCTGGATTTTCAGAAAAAAGCCAGCAATGGAGAGATTTCTACGAAACCGCTTGATCTTCGAGGTATGATTGCAGGGATTCGGACCATTCGCTCTGGTCTGCCGCCTGTCAACGCCATCCGTATGGGATTGATCAATAAGAGCTTTGACCAGTTTGAAAAGGAAATTCTGGAAGATTCAGCCAATACAAGAATTCCGAAGACTTGGACAAAGAATGATGTTTTTGAGGGATAATACGATGAAAGAATCTGACCTCGTGCTGACAAAAACGTCGCTGGAAGATCATAGTCAGGAAATTGAAAACCGTATCCGCAATTTGTTTTGGACCATCAGCGGAGATTATTCCATAGATATTCAGCCGGATGTGGAAACCTTCGCCATGTCTAAACCGATGGCATTATATGATGCCATCAAACAAGGAGCCTTTGCACGGTATTTTGATTCTGAAAAGCTGGCGCTCTATGCACTGAAAAAGTGTAGTTTAGGAGCCAGGGAAACTTTGCTGATGGAACTGATCCAGTTGTGCGTAGATTCGGCTGTCTATCCCAAAGTGAGCTTGGAACGCAAAGGAATTGATGAGATACGGCGGCAGGCTTTTCAGGACTACCTGTATCTGGATACTGTCTCTGACGAAAACACGGTTCAGATTATGGAGCAGCTCCGAAAAAGTTTGATGCGGCGGTTCCTGAAAGAGCCAGAACAATGTCCGGAAAATCTTCTCCCAGTTATACAGGAAATTGAACGTCTTTCCTCTGCGGAGGATACAGATATGATTATCCGTACAGTCGATGCAATCTATAATAATTTGTTGGATACCGACTTTGATACTGCTCATGGCGGCTTGCAAAAGGTAATGGCAGTTACTTTAGAAGAACTGATAGAATACCGGCGGCACCAATCTATGTCAGACGAGCAGATTGAGACGATCCTGGAGGAATACTTGTCCGTTTTGAAGCAGGATATGAACCGGCTGACCCACATACAGCCGAACGCTGCCAGCCGGTTCACTTCTGCGGTGCTTCCTGAAGAAGATCCTAGCCAAGAGCCAGACCCGGAATCAGCCGCAAAGATTCTTGCTTATATGGAACGCAATTTTGGTAAAAGTTATATGACTTCACTGGAACGTGAACGGTTAAATCGTCAGCTATGCACAGGTATCCATCGCAGGTGTTCCTTATATTTTACCGATGGTATTTTGCAGAATCCAGCGTTAAAGAGTACACAATATCTTCGGAGAAATATGCAGCAGATAAAGAACGAACTGTATTTCAGCAGTCGGCAGAATGCCATCCGGCGCAATGTATCCGTTCTGGCAAGCACACTCAAACAAGTTCAGATCAAGCGTCAAGATGAAGATTCTATCCGCTCAGAGTACGGACTGTTGAATGCCACAAGGCTCTGGAAACTGGGCCGAACCATCGACAGCAAGCTGTTTGACGCCAAAAGGAAACGTGAGGAATCCAGCTTCGTGGTGGACATTCTTCTGGACAGCAGCAGTTCGCAGATATGCCGTCAGTCGCAAATCGCCGTACAAGCATATATTATCGCTCAAGCACTCAGCGAAGCAGGGATTCCACATCGAGTTACCAGCTTTTGTGCGTTTTGGGATTATACGATTCTCCACCGTTTTCGGGATTATGACGATCCTGCTGACAGGAACAAAAATATCCTGCAATTTCAAGCGATTGGAGAAAATCGGGACGGACTTGCTATTCGCACAATTTGCGCATCACTTCAGGAACGAGTGGAAGAAAGTAAAACGCTGATTATCCTCAGCGATGGCAAGCCCAACCATTTGGGGACGAATCGAGCAGGCAGCAGGAAGCCGGTTCCTTATGTGGGTGAGGATGCTGTTAAAGATACTGCCATTGAGGTCCGAAAGGCAAGGAATCAAGAAATCGCTGTGCTTGGTATTTTTGTAGGCAGTGAAGATGATCTCACTGTGGAAAAGAGAATATACGGAAAGGAATTTATCTATACTCATAACACAGACCGATTTTCCAATATTGTGGGAACCTATCTGCGCAAACAAATGGAACAGGAACAGTAATGTCAGTACCAGATAAAGACTTGAAATTGATATGAACGCTGAATGGATATATTGCCCTTTATGCAAACAAAAGACACGGATAAGAATACGGAATGATACAAAATTAGAAAATTTTCCGCTTTACTGTCCAAAATGTAAACGAGAAATTCTTATTCAAGCAGCGAATTTACAAGTAACAATCATCAAAGAGCCAGACGCATAGACGCAGAGCCGATGAACTTGTGAGGAAACTCACCGGATCATCGGCTCTGCGCTGTTATTGTGCATTTCCTTTCTGGTTATTGGAATGGATACGATAAGGAGATAACTTTATGTCTTGCTTGATTATCACTATTACCTGTCAAAAAAAGTCTAACATCTATAAGAGCCTACTTCACTAATGCTTGCAAAAATTGTCGTATCCTGACGAAAAATAAAATTCTAACCTGCACCCGAATAGCATTCCGCTGTCCGGGTGTTTTTGTATTTCTAGGTCCTTCAGTTTGGCCGCGGTGTCGTTCTCCCCCTTCTATTCAGATCTCAAAAATCTGAATGAAAGGAGGAAGCCGGATGGAATTTTCCATCAAGAGACACCGACGCAATGTGTCCTATGCAGATGCCGCCAATCTTTGCGAGTTTTGGGAACTGGCTGAACGCATTGAAAGAAGTTTTTACCGTGAGTATCAGAACCATTGGGATAAGCGCGGCTTTGACGAGTACATAGTTGCTATAGAGGGACATCTACCCTACTGCGAAACGCCGGAGCAGTATGTTTGCCGCATGGAAACCCGTGAGGAAATCGTTGCGGTATTGGCTCATTGTACCGAGAAACAGCGGGAGCGGTTTCTGCTTTATGCACTGTACGATCTCAGCTATGAGGAAGTTGGAAAAATCTGCGGATGCTCTGATGTTGCGGTTTTTAAGAGCATAAAAGCTGTCCGAAAAAAATTTCAGAAATTTTTCGGAAAACAGGTTAATGAATAGTCGTTCAAAACGGCTATAAGGTGAGGGGATATTCCACTCCATCAATAGAGGGACAAGTAGCTTGTGTTGCTTGTCCCTCACTCATTAAACAGGAAGGAGGATTGATACCTGTTTGAACCAATCACTGGAAGCGCAAAAGGCTCAAGCGGAAAAAGAAGTCCAGCAACTTCAGAACCGGCAGAAGATTTTGCTGAACCGTATCCGCAAGGAGGAACGCCGCGCCCGGAACCACCGGCTAATCGTACAT
>CAMWQV010000144.1 GCA_947176425.1 uncultured Clostridia bacterium | reverse complement strand
GGTCCTTTTTTGTCAAAACTGAAAGGAGCAAAAATCATGAGTGAATTCAACAGCAATGCGTGGCCTTTCTCCGGAGCGGAGGGCGAAACCGGTCTGGATATTGAGTCCATCTTTGGCGGCAGTCCGGCTGGCAGCGATGTGAATCCGTTTGACGTACCGGCAGCAGAAGCAGCAAATCAGGAAACCCGGCAGCAGTCCGCCGCTGAACAGGAGCAGACTGCACAAGAACCCGCTGTATCCGCACCTGTCCAGCACCCGGACGCGGAGGAAAACAGCCACATCCGGGAACTGCTGGAGGACCTCATCTGGTCGATGCAGCTAAAGCCGGTGTTCCATGAGTTCACCGAGGAACGGGAACCGTTTCTGACCTTTGTTCAGCGTAATCCCTACCTAGTGATGCTGATTGTGCAGTCAGGATCGGAGGGCCTGGAGACGGTGCGGCTGGCAAAGAAGGCCAATTCCGAAGCGCGGCTCGTCTGGTTCTCCAAAGAGGACTACGCCCTGGTGTGCTACGAGCTGCGGATTACCTTTTTCGGCCTGCTGCCGGTCAACCGCAAAAAAGCTGTGTCCGCGCTCCGAGCCTGCTGGTGGGAGCGACCGTTTCCGCCTGTTCCCTTTACCCTAGTTTAGCATAGACTACACCTTTTTCAAAACTTCATATGATGTTTGTTGAACGCCTGTTGAGGGCGTTTTTTTGCTGCCTTTTTTAGAAATTCCCCGTTGCGAAAGTTGTGTACCTAATACAAAACATAGGAGGGATTTCGATGAAAAAGCGAATCATCAGCATCATCACGGCATTGGCGCTCTGCTGGAGCCTTTGCCCGACCTGGGCATTTGCGTATGAAGGTGAGTGGGAGCCAGACACTGGTACGGACACTGGCCTTTGCGCCCACCATACGGAGCATACGGACGCCTGCGGCTACATCGCCCCCAGCGAGGGCCAGCCCTGCAATCACGAACACATGGAAGATTGCTACACCATAGCCGAAGATGGCAGCGAAGTCCTGGACTGCCAGCACACCCATGACAGCGAGTGCGGCTACATCCAGGCCACCCCCGGCGCGTCCTGCGGATACGAGTGTCCGCTCTGTCCCATTGACGCCCTGATCGCCGCCCTGCCCCGCGCTTTGACGGAGGACAATGCGGAGACAGTGCGCTGGCAGTTGGACGAGATTCTGGACCTCTGGCGGGAACTGAGCGAGGACGAACAGGAGCAGATCGACCTTTCCCCCTGCTGGGACCTGCAAGCGGCACTGGACGAGGCCAACGTACCCGCACCCATCGACGAGCCAACCGAGGGAGCGGTGGCGCAGGTGGAAATAGCCGGTAGCATTACCGGCTACAACACCATTGAGGAGGCATGGGCGGCGGCGAATGGGAATACCGCAACGATCACCCTGCTGGCGGATGTGACAGCAAGCAGTATACTGACTGTGGAAGCAGGCAATACCATCACCTTTGAGGGCGAGGACTATACCCTGACCAGCGGGCAGAAAACCGCAATCCAGGTCAATGGTACGTTCAAACTTGTAAGCGGTACGATTAAATCCACCAGCCCAAACGCCAAAGGCATAGATGTGAGCGGTACGCTGGAGATGACAGGCGGTGCGGTTAGCGCAAGCAACAGTTATACATCTAGCTCTATGGCCGTGTACGCCGATTCAAACAGCAATATTACAATTTCCAGCGGGAAAATTTCTGGAGTTTATGGCATCAGTATGGCTGGCGGCACAGTCACAATTCAAAATGGGGAAATTTCCAGCTGGCATTCCGCCGTGCGTGTTACTGATGGCACCGCGACGATTGAAGGAGGAACCTTCACCGGCTCTTTCTACGGGATGTATATTACGGGTGGCACGGTTGTCCTTCACGGCGGCACTTTCACGGGTGGGGCCATGGGCTACGCAATCCAAAGTAATAATGATGTCTCCACCTTGCTGGACCCAACGAAACCCTATGTCTATTTTGACGCGAACGGCCAGCCGGTGGCCTTGGAGGATGGTCAAACCACATTGCCCGAAGGCACTTACACGGTGGGGGAGTGTACCCATCTGGGAGCCCTCAAGGACTTGGGCAACGGCACCCACGGTGGCGACTGCCCCTATTGCGGAACGAAATTTGAGGCGGCAACCCACACCCTTGGCGCGGACAACAAGTGCGAGGGCTGCAACACGCTGCTGAAGGTCCAGGTGCAGATCGGCGAAACCACCACCTACTACGGTGGCATCAACGCGGCTTGGGTGGCGGCGAAGGGCCATACTGCCACCGTCACCCTGCTGGCCAATGTGACGGCAAGCTCTCCGCTGACGGTCACCGGAGGCGACGATACTACCTTTGACGGCGGGGAGTTTACCCTTACCGGACCGTCCGATAATAGCGTTATCAATATAATGAGTGGCGGCAAGCTGACCATTACCGGCGGCGTGATAAAAACGGGGGTAAACAATCTTCAAAATTCAACGAGTGCTGTAGCGGTTACTGACGGTGAACTTGTGGTCACAGGCGGCACTTTGGAAGCGGGAACGAACGCTATCGGGTTGAGGGTTGGTACAACAGCCACAGTCAAACTCAGCGGCGGCACGTTCCACGACATAGGGATGAGAACTATTACTGATACTGTGGGCCGCCTCCTGCTGAACTACAGCAGTACAGTTGCCGCAGAGAAGCACTACGCCTATTATCAGGGCGACGAGCCTGTCGATCTGAGCAAACTGGAAAAACAATACGTCCTGACCGACACGGTCACGGTGGGCGAGTGCGGACACAAGGGCGTTACCCCCACCCCCAACAACGACGGCACCCACACCCTGACATGCCCCTATTGCGGATATAACGAGGCGGCGGCGACGAACTGCTCCTATGGCACCGAGTACCAGTACGACGATACCAACCATTGGAGGACCTGTACCGTCTGCGAGTATGAAAATAAAGAGGCGCATGACTGGACATTTATAGATGATTCAATCGGCAATGGAAGTGTCACAGAGAATTATCAAGAATGTATTTACTGCGAGCATACGAAGGACCACCTCACCTTGACAATCACAGTCCCGACCGGCCTGACCTATGGCAATACCGGGGGCAAACAGGTGACCTATACGCTCAGCCCGGAAAAACCGTGCAACAAGGTAACGTGGAAATTTACAAGCGGGGATTTGCTCGAATTTGCTGACGGCGTCCTGCCCGCTGGTCTGGCCGTGGGAGAGCACTTGTTCCATGTTGAGGGGCGTATGGAAGATGACACGCTTGTCTTCTCGGGCAACTACTCCCTCACTGTCTCCGCTGCCCCGCTGACCAGGGATATGGTGACACTATCCACGGAAAGCGTTACTTATAGCGGCATGGAGCAGAAGCCCACCATTACAGTCAAACAGGGTGACACCACGCTGACAGCAGGGACGGATTATGACGTTACCTACAGCACCGAAGATTTCACCAACGCTGGAACGATTACCGTTACCATCACGGGTAAGGGTAACTATGAAGGAACGGTGGAAAAGACCTATACCATCGCCCAGGCCACCCTCACCGTCACCGGAGCTACCGCTACCAGCAGAGCCTATGACGGTACAGCCAGCGTAGCGGTCACGGCGGTTGCACTGGATGGAGCAGTAAGCGGCGATGAGGTATCGGTTAATACTGGCAGTCTGACCGGCACGATCAGCAGCGCCAATGCAGGGGATTATACAACTGTCACCCTGCCAGCGTTGACACTGACTGGCGGGAAAGCGGGTAACTATACTCTGACCCAGCCAAATGGAGCGGTTAGCACGAATGTAACGATCAGCCCTCTGGCAATCACCGTCACCCCGGACAGCGGCCAGGAAAAGGAATACGGCGCGGCTGACCCGGAGTTGAAATACACGATCACCGAAGGACAACTGTTTGGGAGCGATCAACTGACCGGCGCACTGACCTATGAGGGCAGCGCGGTAGGTAAATATGAAATCAAGCAAGGGTCCCTTGCCGCCCCCTCCGGGAACTACACACTGACGGTTGCTTCTGGCGTGATGTTTGAGATCACCAAGCCCAGCCTGGAAACCGCAGCGGTGGGTTTGTCCCCCACGTCTTACACCTATGACGGCGATCCCAAAACCCCGACCGTCACAGTGACAAAGGGCGGTTCCACGGTTGACGCTGGCGAGTATGACATCACCTATACCAACACCAACGGCGGGGACGGCAATCATACCAACGCTGGCACGGTTACTGTCACAGTCACCGCGAAAGAAGGTGGTAACTATTCCGGTTCGTGCAGCGCGACATTTACCATCAATCCTGCCGCTCTGACCGAGGCTATGGTGACACTATCCACGTCGAGCGTCACCTACAGCGGCGCGGCGCAGGAGCCAGCGGTCACGGTGGACGGCTTAACGGCAGAGACAGATTACACGGTATCCTACACGAACAATGAAAACGTAGGAACAGCCTCCGTGACCGTCACTGGCAAGGGCAATTATACTGGCACGGTTACAAAGACATTCTCCATCACAAAGGCCATGCCTATCGTCACAGCTCCCACCGCTGGTGCCATTGAGTACGGGCAGAAGCTGTCCGACAGCACCCTGAGCGGCGGCGGGGCGGTCAATGGCAGTACCACCGTCACGGGAACCTGGAACTGGGCCAGCCCGGACACACAGCCCGCCGGAATCGGCGATTTCCCCGCGACCTTTACCCCGACCGACAGCAAGAACTATGAAACCCCGGCAAATGTCAATGTGTCTGTGACGGTAGACCCCGCCACGCCGGAGATCACCATCACCGCCACGCCGCCCCAGCAGAGAGCAGGGGAAACGGTAAAGGTAACGTACACGGTGAAAAATCCCTACGATGCCAATTGGAAGGACGATCTTCCCACGGTTGCGCTGAAGTACACCATCGACGGCGTGACGAAAGATATTGACGGCGACAGTTTTACGATTCCCGATGAAGCGACAGTTGGTACAGTCATCACCATCACCGCGACAAGTGCGGCAGTGAGTGGGAAGTATGATAGCAGCCCAAACAACACGGCCACCGTGGAAGTGACGGACAAAACGCCCGTGGAGATCAGCGGAGTACGTGTAGAAAAGCGGGAGTACGATGGAACAGCGGCGGAATACAGCGGCAATCCGGTGGTCAAAACGCTGGACGGCGAGACGGTCACGGATGTAACAGGATTTGACTATACCTGGAGTACGGGCACAGCTCCAGTCAATGCCGGGACGTACACGCTTACAGTGTCCGTGAAAACAGATAACCAGCAGTATATCGGCAGTACGATAATCGAATTTGAGATAACCCCGGCTACAATCACCATCACAGCCCCCAGCGATGAGATGTATGTCGGAGAAACCGTTCCGCCCCTCTCTGCGTCGGACTGCAAAATCAAAGGTCTTGCCAGCAGCGACAGCCTGAAAACCCCGCCCACCGTAGCTTATGCAGAAACGCCGGACACGTCGAAACCCGGCACGGTAACGGTGAAGGCCAGCGGAGCCGCCGCGCCGGATAGCGGTAACTATAACTCAGAAATTGTCTATGTGGATGGCGTTCTGGAAATTAAAACGAAACCCGCCCCGCCAACACCGCCCACGCCGACAGTGATACCCGTGACGAGAGTGTGGCTGAATAGAAATTCGTTGACGATGAAAGAGGGAGAAGGCTTCCGGCTCACGGCAATCGTGGAACCGAGCAACGCCATGCAGAAAACGGTGGAATGGAGCAGCAGTAATCCGACGGTTGCCAGTGTGGACAGTAACGGAAATGTTACAGCCCTGAAACCCGGCACGACAGTGATAACGGTGCGCACACGGTCCGGTGGGCATACCGATACCTGCACCGTAACGGTAGAAGCGCCGAAACCGGAAACCTACACGATCACCTACGATGCCAACGGCGGTAGCGGTACGATGGCAGACGGTACGGCAACCGAAAATGCAGCGTTTACGTTGCCAGAGTGCAGCTTCACCGCGCCAGCGGGGTAAGTGTTGGGCGCCGGGCCGCTCGGCGGAAGCCGGGGCAGATCGG